>NZ_CP034841.1:600000-865472 GCF_004216495.1 Mycoplasmopsis phocirhinis
ATTTTAGATATAGTTGAGCGCAAATATATGGAAACTAGTTCACAAGCAATTAGAGACTACACCAAAAAATATATGGGTTCATATCCATGTTCGAAATGTAATTATTCACGTTTGAATAAATATGCTCTTGCTGTTAAAATAAATGATAAAAATATTGATGATTTTGCTCGTTTATCGATTGAACAAGCACTTAATACTATTCAAAATATTGATTTAAACGAGAATGAAACACACATTTCATCTTTGATTATTACTGAATTAATTAACCGTTTAAGTTTTTTACAAAATGTTGGTTTAAACTATTTAAATTTAAACCGTAGTGCTGAAACTTTATCTGGTGGCGAAAGCCAGCGTATTAAATTGGCTACGCAAGTTGGTTCTAATTTAACAGGAGTATTATATGTATTGGACGAGCCTTCAATTGGTTTGCACCAAAGAGACAATGATCGTTTAATTGCCACGCTAAAAAATATGGTTGCAATAGGTAATACTTTAATCGTTGTTGAGCATGATGAAGACACAATCCGAGCCGCTGAACATATTGTAGATATAGGTCCATTGGCTGGTGAACAAGGTGGCAATATTGTAGCTCAGGGAACAATGCAAGAAATTATGCGTGAAAAAAATTCTTTAACTGGACAATATTTAAGTGGTGAATTAAAAATTGAAGTACCTAAATATCGCCGTTCAGGAAATGGTCAAGTAGTAACAGTTAAAGGAGCCAAGGAAAATAATTTAAAAAATATTGATGTTAAATTTCCTTTAGGTAAATTTATTGCTGTAACCGGTATTAGCGGCAGTGGCAAAAGTACACTAGTTAATGAAATTTTTGTTAAAGGAATTCAACGAGTTGTTAATAAAACTACTGATAAAATAGGCAAATTTTCTTCAATTCACAACATTAATGCTATTGATAAAGTTATTCCAATTTCACAAAGCCCTATAGGAAGAACTCCTCGCTCAACTCCAGCTACTCATATTTCAGTTTTTGATGATATTAGAGATTTATTTGCTTCTACCACAGAAGCTCAAGCTCGTGCATTTAGTAAATCTAATTTTAGTTTCAATGTACCAGGTGGTCGCTGCGAAAAATGTAGTGGTGATGGTGTAATTAAAATCGAGATGCATTTTTTGCCTGATGTTTATATAGTTTGTGATCAATGTGATGGTCATCGTTATACAAAAGAAACTTTAGAAGTAAAATATAAAAATAAAAATATTTCAGATGTTTTAAATATGAGTGTTGATCAAGCATATGAATTTTTTGCTTCAAGACCTAAAATTAAGCAAAAATTAGAAGTAATTAAATCAATTGGTTTAGGTTATATTAAATTAGGACAACCTTCAACCACATTAAGCGGCGGTGAAGCTCAACGAGTAAAATTAGCTACTTATTTACACAAAAAAGCAACCGGTAAAACTGTATATGTTTTAGATGAACCTACAACTGGTTTACACCCGCATGATGTCAATAAATTATTGAGTGTTTTAAATAAAATAGTTGATAATGGAGATACAGTTGTGGTAATTGAGCATAATCTAGATGTGATAAAATGTGCTGACTATGTTATAGATTTAGGACCTGAAGGTGGAATAAATGGTGGCAAAATTGTCGCAAGCGGTACTCCTGAACAAGTGGCGAATATAGCCGGAAGTTATACAGGTCAATATTTAAAAAAATACTTAATATAAATAATTTTAAACATTAGTGCAATGCTAATGTTTTTGCGTTAATTAAATAATTTATTTGGTTTTATGTGTTTATTATCTAGTTAATTGAATTTCAAAATTTTACAAACGCTTGAGAACTAAAAAAGATAGCTGATATTATTGATTATTTACAGCCAGATAAATATATTGTAAAAGATAATGAAATTTTTGAATATGGAAGAATACCTATTTTGACTGCTAATAAAACACCTATTTTAGGTTGAGCGAATTCATTGAATTCTTTTAAAACGGAGTGTATATTGTTTGATGATTTTACGCTATTGAATAAATATATTGATTTTCCATTTGTTCTTAAATCTTGTGCTATAAAAATTTTAGTGAATAAAAATATTGTAAATAATCTTTATATTTTTAAAGAGATGTTAAATAAAAAACTTACTAAACCCATCTCACATAAAAGACATTATATTCAAGAAACACAATTTATTAAAATTGCATTACCTAGTAGTAACGAACAACATCAAATTTATAAAATTATTCGTGCAATTGACCAAATCCTATCACTTCTTCAGCGTGAGTTGATTTTTTTAAAAAAAACTGAAGACACTTATTTGATACGAATTAAGCAATAAAAAAACTCAAAATATTTTAATTTGAGTCTAGTTTTTCTATATTTATTTCAATATTTTTGTTTATTTTAAACAAACATCTTTTCAAGCAGCGTATTTTTGATGTTTTCAAGCATTTTTAACTTACGCTGAAGAAGTGATACAATTTTATAAAAATAATTGAGTAGAGTTGAAATTTTGTTTTGTTCTTTAATATTTGTGGTTTTATGTGGCAAATCTAATATCGTTTTTTTAGTTAAATTTGACTGAACACCATTAAGAGATTCTTTATTTCATTCATTATTAATGTATTTTTTATAAAAAAGAAAGTAATAAAAATCTAAATCATAAGTTTTTTTGAATTTTAAAGCTATAACAGCCTGGCTTATTGCTAAATTATGCTTATTTATAGCAATTTTACCTATTGAAGCGTACATTCCTACAATTAAATGTTGTTGTTCTATTAATTTTGCTGATGTGTTTTTAACTGCTTTTAGCGATATTGTTTTCTTGATTTTAGTTAAATACTTACCATCATTTTCTGTAATATCTGAAATATTCAAAAAAGGAATATTTCCATTATAGTACTCGGGATTTTGTGTATATGGTGTTCCGCCTGTTAAACCATATTCAACAACATTGCTAATATTTATTAGTTCTCAAGCGTTTGTGAATAACCAAAGAAAATAATTTTAAAATTTATCTCTAATATCTTTATAATAATATAAACGTCATATTCAAGGAGAAAAAATGCAAAATACCTTTAATCACAAAAAATTAGCGCTAAAAGGACTAATTTTATCAATTGTAGAATTTATAACTGCTTTTTTAATTTCTATTACTGTGCTAATTACAATGTATTATTTAACCAAATTAAAATCAAGATCTTCAATTGATTTTTTTATCGAACGATTTGGTGGTTTAGATGACAATATTGTTCGATTTAGTTCTGCTCCAAAAACATCATTTATTGTTTCTTTAACATTTGCTATATTGTTTTTTTTAACACACATTGCTTTAAAAATTTGAAAAATAATAATTGATATATCTTTACATAAAAAGTTAGAAAATCAAACAGACAAACTTTTTGTTGTTTTAGGAATTTTTTTTCCAATTATATCGCTTATCACATATAGCATAATTGTCCACGAAATGTACAAAAACTATAGAATTGAGATGTAATTCAAAATTTCAGACAAGACAATCTTTTTTATACAAAAGCATTGTTTTTTTTGTAAGATAAATATGCAATTAAAATTTAAGGAGAAAATGAAGTATATGATACAGAATAAAAATTTAACTGTTACATTATTAGTGTTGCAAATTTTTGCCACTATTATGTTTGGTTTTTTGTATATTTTTTTGGCACAATTATTGATTTTATATCCGATTTTATCAATTTTTTTAATCTTGTCTATATTTAGTCTTTGGGTAGCAATATTTGTTATACAAACTATTTTGATAATAAATACAAAAAATATTTTTGAACGAGTTTTATTAGTTGTAGGTATTTTTATTATCCCAATTGCTATTGTTGCGTGTTCTATAATAATTGATAAAATAAACAAACAAACGCAAGAAAATATTCAAAATTAACATTAAAGTTGTTAATGCTCAATTGAAGGTTCAAGTGCACCACCATAAAAATGTTATTGTGTTGGACTTGAATTTTTTTAATATAAAAAAATGTCTTTATGTGCCCAAGCACTCAAATGTATTATGTAGTTAAAAAATACAGACACATTTCAAAATAAACATTGACAAAAACATCAATATTTTCAATTTTTGTTGTTCACCTTATAAATACATTTTTTAATAATTAAATTTTAATTAAACAAAATGAAGCTTTTTTTGTGTTTTTTATACAAATTAGCTCCTTTTTCACAAAAATCTTTCTTTTTTTTTTTTTTTTGTAAAATGAAATTAGATAACTTAAATTAAGGAGAAAAATGAAAACAACAAAAAACACAGGTTTATCAATCGCATGATTGGTTTTATCAATTTTAATGGGTATACTTATTGCGTTAAATGTCGTGATACCATTTCTATTCATATTGACTACAATATTTTTAGTAGGAATGGGTATCGCATTATTTGTAATACAAATTATTTTAGCTGTTCGAGTAAATAGCACAGCTGAACGTATTTTATTAATTGTAGGTTTTTTTATTGGAATTACCGCTTTTATTGCATGTTGTATGACTATTCACAGAGAAAGACACGCTAACGTCTAAAAGTAATTTTTTTTAAAGTTTAAATTCGGTGGAATTTATTAATATTTATATAAAATAGCAAAGTTTTACAAAACATTGCTATTTTTTCTTGAAATGTTAAACAAAATTAACATGTTTCAGTTTGATAGTAATATCTTAACAAATTACTTAATATTTATGGTTTAAATTAGAGATAATTTTAGTTTAAAGCCCCCAATGTCTGGGGGTTGGGGGGGTTAGAAACCCCTATGATAGGGGTTTGGGGTTAGATTAGAAACTTTTTCATTTGATTTTATTTTTTGTTTTTTGACAAAAAAACAAAAAATACAAATCTATTTTTAATAGATTTAGATAAATATTTTGAACTTAACCTAAATATTATGTGTATTTTGAATTTAAAATTCTATCGTTTGGCGAATATTCAAACGAATATCTTCCAATTCTTTTAATATTGATTTCAATATTTTTTTGTCTTGCTCATCCCAATCTGGCTTATTTTTGAATAAATTTTCTATTTTTGCATCCAACATTTGATTGAATGTGTAACCTGCGGCTACTGTTTTCATCAATGTTTTAACTTGATAAACTTCTAATGGAAGTTTTTATTTATTGAAAATTTTTCGTATAGTTCCATATCATTTGGTTGCATTTTTTTGCTTCATATCTCGAGTTTTTAATTCTAAAATAAAGTTTGTTATCACTTCAATTACAAATTTGGCATCAAATTTAGATTCAACACGAATTCTTTTGTCATTTTGATAAGGTGCGTAATGAATTCCATTGTAAAAAATAGTTCCGTTATTGATTTTTCTTGCTATTTCTAAATCAAAAAAATGTTCTAATCTTTCTTTATTTAACTCTCTAAAATGATTGACTTTGGGTTCAATTACTGATTTTCGTATTTGATTTAAGTATTTTAATATCGATTCTTCAGCATCGTTTGCTTGTTGTATTGTGTTAATTTTATTGTCTAAAAACCACAAAGGTAAGCGCATTTGAATAAAATTTTGTGCATTTTCTATGTGTGGTTTACCGTTAGAATTAGATGTAGTAATCAATTCAATACCCAGATTTTTTATTGCTTTAAATGTTACTGCGTTTGAATCTTCATTATTATAGAAATTCTTTCTTTTATCAGTAATTATTGTTGAAGGAATACCGTATCTATTCAACATTTTTTCTAAATTACTTTGGTGACCATTCAGTGTTTCAACATTTTTTTCAAAATGAATTGATAAAAGTTTGCCGGTTGCGACATCAATAGAACTTATTGCTGTTCAAAGTTCATTTTTAACAAAATAATGAGTACAACCATCAATTTCAACAACATCACCAAAGGAATATTTTAATCTTGTTCTTTTGCGCTCAACTTCTTTTTTCTTCGGTATTTTTAATTCTAAATCTAATGAATATTTAATACCAAAACCTTTCTTTTTCAATTTTATTCTTGCCTTACGTGCCTCTTTTCTGCCCGCTTTATACGCAAAAGCGCTACAAAAACCATTTTGTTTTAATCTTTTTACCATTTGGGAGTATGATATATATGTCTTGAGTTTTTCATGGTACGAAATTAAAGACATATACGAATTACATGAACTATTAGCATTGTTGCCACTAGCTAATAGTTTTTTATTTTCGTATTCTTGTCCTAAATTTAAAACCATTTCGTCGTTATATCTTTGAGCATTTTTATTGTTTGTGTTTTTGTGTTCAATGTTTTCAATATAACCATTTCCACGTTTTAACTCGTTTTTGTACAGTCTGACTGTAGAAACAGATTTATTTATTCTATTTGCTAATTGTTTATATGTTTCGTGCTTAAAAGTAATGATGGTATCTAAACATCATTTTTTTTGGATTACATAGTTAGTTAATTTGTCCATCTCTTTTACCTACTTTTTAATTTTAAGGGAAAACAGATGTTAATTTTGTTTGAGTTTTCACGACATAATCAAATAATAGATGAAGTTATTATTAAAATCTTGTAGTTAACAAAAATGATTTAATTTTGAATATATCGAACAACCTAAAAAATCAAAAATCCTCATTTTCAAAGTAATTTTACACATAACAAAAACTTTATTTTAGAAGTGTCTAAACACAAAAATTATCTAATTTAAACATTCAATTTAAATACGTTTATTAAAACGTAACGCATAAATTACAAATAAACCCGAATTGAATCATTTCGGGTTTATTTTTTTAACTTTTATTTGCAGCTTATTGTCTATAAATCTAATTTAATAAAGATTAATTACTATTTGATTGGTAGGGTCCATAATTTTCTCTATCATATTCGGTTCTAAGTCCACTAATAAAGTATTTTTGAGCCTTACGTGGTTTACCTAAATTACTTTCAACCACTTCTCAATCACGTGCTTTAATCATAAATTTAAAATGATTTATAATATTATCAATATTACCAACCACATTCTTATTTATTTGATCCATAATAGTTTTTATATCTGTTATATCAGTACCATTATTTATGGTTTGTAGTCAACTTTGTTCAACACCACCAATAACAGGTAATGGGTCCCAAACATCGTGTCTGTCATTATTATCCTGTGACTTTCTAAATTTAGGCGAATCATATTCACTTCTTGCAAATAATTGTCAATGAGTTGTGAACGCTAAAGCTGTCGTTTTTTCAATAGGATTCGGATAATTTTTTAATAAAACATTTTTTAATTTTTCTCCAAGTTTGTTTAATTGTTCATCTGTACCGTATAGTTTAACATATTTAAACAATTCTGATACTTCTTTTTGAGTTAAAATGTGATTTTTGTCTCCGTTTCAACCGGATAATAAAATCTGATTATAGGCATATTTATTTCTATCAACACCAATAGGTATATAACGACTTTTATTTGGTATACTAAAATTGATTTGTTCTATAACTGTATCTAGATCAAGTTCTTGTTTTACTTTTTCCTTAGTTTTTATATCAGAAAGTATAGAGTTTATTTCATCAATTGTAGTTGTTTGATCTAATTTTAGATTAGCATTTTTTACTAAATAATCATCGACTCAAATTAAATTAGACAACTCATTTTTTGCGTTTTCAATTGCTTTTTGAATAGTGTTTGCTTGAGTTGAGTCTTGACCACTGCTATTTTGCTGGTTTACATCTGTCATATCAGTATTAGATTGAGTTGAGCCAGTTGATGATGAGCCTTGATTGTTAGTATTTTGTGAGCTAGCATTAGTCATATCAGTATTAGGTTGAGTTGAGTCTTGACCACTGCTATTTTGTTGGTTTACATCTGTCGTATCAGTATTAGATTGAGTTGAGCCAGATGATGAGCCTTGATTGTTAGTATTTTGTGAGCTAGCATTTGACATATCAGTATTAGATTGAGTTGAGCCTTGACCACTGCTATTTTGTTGGTTTACATCTGTCGTATCAGTATTAGTTTGAGTTGAGCCAGTTGATGATGAGTCTTGATTGTTAGTATTTTGTGAGCTAGCATTTGACATATCAGTATTAGATTGAGTTGAGCCAGTTGATGATGAGCCTTGATTGTTAGTATTTTGTGAGCTAGCATTAGTCATATCAGTATTAGGTTGAGTTGAGTCTTGACCACTGCTATTTTGTTGGTTTACATCTGTCTTGTCAGTATTAGATTGAGTTGAGCCAGATGATGAGCCTTGATTGTTAGTATTTTGTGAGCTAGCATTTGACATATCAGTATTAGATTGAGTTGAGCCTTGACCACTGCTATTTTGTTGGTTTACATCTGTCGTATCAGTATTAGTTTGAGTTGAGCCAGTTGATGATGAGTCTTGATTGTTAGTATTTTGTGAGCTAGCATTAGTCATATCAGTATTAGTTTGAGTTGAGCCTTGACCACTGCTATTTTGTTGGTTTACATCTGTCGTATCAGTATTAGTTTGAGTTGAGCCAGTTGATGATGAGTCTTGATTGTTAGTATTTTGTGAGCTAGCATTAGTCATATCAGTATTAGTTTGAGTTGAGCCTTGACCACTGCTATTTTGTTGGTTTACATCTGTCATGTCAGTATGATTAAGTTTATTTTTATTTACACACGAGGTTGAAATAATTGGTGTAGCTAATACTAAAGATGAAGATACCGCTAGTAGTGACACTAAAGTTTTTTTTGAAATAGATGTTGAATTTATTTTTTTTCTTTTTTTCATTTTTCTCCCTATTTTTGTTGAGTTTATAAATTAATTTTAAAAAAAAAAAAAAAAAAAGCAAAGTATTTTATGAAATTAAACAAGAATACTTTGAAGAGATAAACAAAATTAACTTATTTTGTTAAGCAAAAACGATAAATATTACTTAATATATAGTTTAATATTTCTAGTTTTAAGAGCCAAGAACCAACATAATAGAGATTATAGAGCAAGTTAGATACATAGTTGTTGTTTTTACATTTATTGCTTAACAATTTATGCGAGTTTCCAAGTTGAAAATTAAAAAATTCCGTAAATGCCTTATTTTATGGTACTTTCGGAATTTTTTATAATTCAATTACATTGTAATTTTTAATTTATTGTTTAGTAACTTGATATAACATTGTTTCATTTTGGTTGTAAGTGTTTTCAATGATGTATTTGTCATTAATTTGTGCTTCTTTATTACAATGTTAATTTTTGTTGTCCACCTTTAAAATTTAGTGGGACAGTTTCAATGTCTAGAATTGGAAATTCATTAGATAATAGAGAAATTGAATATTGATTTGGGGTTATTAAAACCGAACTATTAAATGATTTAGATTACTCAAAAATTACCTTTGATGAGTTAAACGAGAAAATCAAAGAATATATTTTTTGATATAACAATGTAAGAATACAATCAAATTTAGGATGAAAAACGCCACAACAAGTTGCTATGGCGTTCGCTAATTAAAGATGTTAATATTTTTTGTTCACGTTTAAATTATTAATTTAATCAAGTTAATTCGTTGTTTTTATCTTATTATCATTTTTCATAAATTTATAGTATGCAGTTTTAATTTCATCATCAGAAAAATCAAAGTCAATTTTAACTTTATCAATAAAATTTTTCATCATAAATATAAATTGAATTTCATCTGATTCAAAATGTTCATCGGTATACAAAACTGAATTCAAAATACAATTAAACACTATATTCATTATTAACAGTTTTCTTGGTAATATTTTAGGTCTCGTTTTCAATTTTTCTAATAACTCTTCTGGTGTTCAAGTTATTTTCTTTGAATTATTTTTTATATTCATTTTAAGAAAATCTATATTAAATTTTTCAGTATTAAAATTAATTATTTCTTCATATGTAAAATATAATAATCTTTTATTTTTTAATTTCACTCAATACTTGATATTAAAAATAAATAAAGGAATAATTATTGAAAACCCCACAAAAGTAAATATGTTTACCAAATCTAAGAAAGAATCAAATTTTTCCAGATATTTGAAAATTTGAGCTTTCCAAATTAAATTGGGATTAATACTGAACTTTTGTATTGTATATGTTGAACTTATTATTATTAATAAAAGCATCCAGGCAAATGTAATTGTTGAAAATGATAGGTAAAATATCATTCTATTTTTTCATGATTTTAAGTAAATATGTTTTCGCATTGTATAAAGAATCATTCAATTAAACAACATAACTATAGCTGGTATGGCAATATATGCTATAAACATTAGTATATATAAAATAATATGCGTTTTAAACATTTTCTATCCTAAATTATCTCTTTTAATGTTATTCGGTAATGTTCTTATATATCAACCTTTACTTTTATCTTTAATTTTGATTAAATTTCATAATCTTAATTTGGTGTTATCAAAATTCAAAAAATATTCTAATGGTTTTATTTCGCCCGTTTGCATATTTTTAAAAATTAAGTTTTTCCCTCCAAAACCTTGTTCAGTGTATTTACCGTATTGTTCAGTTTCATTAATTACTGCTCAATTAAATTGTTCTTTCATTGTGGATAATTTACCTAGGATATGTTGATAATGATTATTTATTTTATGCAACATTTTATTAACATCTCAAATTTTTAGAATATTTTTATATATTTCATTTAGAGTTTCTTCTTCTAAGAATGCCCTAATAGTTTCACTGTTTGATAAAATATCTATTGTTTCCGTTATTTTTGTTTTGGAAAATAAAGGTAATTTCTTTTTTAAAAAATTTATAACTTTAGAAGACATAATTATATTTAATGTTAAATCTTTTGCATCTTCTAAAAATTCTGTTCAAGTCGTATCATTCTCCATATTGTTAAAAGAATAAACAACATCTTTAATAAATCTAATTCCAGTTAAAGCAGCACCAAATCCGATAGCAACAGTTGTGGAAGTAATTGAAAAAGAAATCAATTCCTTTGGAAAAAATAATGCTCCCAATCAACTAAATGCTGCAACCGTAGAAGAACCAATTAGACCTATTTTCAATAATCTTTCAGCTGTTACGAAAACAGCTGCAATTTCAGCTTTTTTTAAATTATTATTTTTATATTCATTAACTTCTTTTTGTAATTCAAAAATATTTTTTGTTATTCATTTAGAAGATTCTTCTGAGGTTATGTTTATTGACCAACTTTTTTTTCATCTGTAATAAATTTTTCTTCAACTTTTGCTTTTTTTAAATTTCTTCTTTGTATATTTTCTTTTATTTTTAATTTATAAATTTCTGAATTCATTTTCTTAAAATAATCTTTTTGAATTTTTATTGTTATTTTATTTAATGCTTCTTCTTCGTTGAAATCTATTTTATGTTCTTTTGCTATATTTTTAAAATAACTGAAAATTATTCTCTTTCTTTGATTTTCAGGTATTTTTTCAAATTTTTTTTCAAATTTTTCGTTTTTAGAAAGTATTGTTATAACCTCTTCTAAGTCTTTTTTTTGATTTTGAACAATTTTTTTAACCTGTTTAATTTCTTTTAGCGAGTTTTGTATATTTATTTTTCTATTTTCACCCAATTCATAAAAAATAGTATGTAAATTTTGATCTATTTTCTTATCTTGGACTAAATATGTTTGGTTATAACTACTAAGCGAAGTTACAGGTGTGATAATATTTCCTAAATTTGAAAATATTGTATAAAATTTACTCATTCCACCCCTTAAAATCATTTAGTTTTACAAAATAATTATATTAAATAAAGATGTTTTTCTCAAAAACTAATATCGGCGTTATATTCCTCTTGGAATGTTAAACAAAATTAACATACTATAGTTTAGTAGAGTTTTTTACGAAATTATTTAATATTTATAGTTTAAATTAGGGAATTTTAGTAGATATTTTTATACCTGTAAATAAAGAAGTATCTACGATAGAGTTTTAGTTAAATTTAAAGAAATTTTTATTGTTTTTTTCATTCAATTTTATTTTTTACTTGGATCAAAAATTCCAATAAAAGGTATGCCACGAAATTTTTCCTTATAATCTAAACCATATCCAACTAAAAATGCATCGGGAACACTAAAAGCAGCCTTATCAGGTTTAAGATCTACTTTGCGATTATCAGGTTTATCTAGCAAGGTAATTATGCGATAAGATTTAGGGTTTCTATTTTTTAACATTGTGCTGATTTTATGTAAAGTAATACCTGAATCAATAATATCTTCGACCACTAAAACATCTCGACCTTCAATATCAGTTTCAATATCCATAATAATTTTAACATTACCTGTTGATGAAGTGCCACCGTCGTAACTTGAAGCAATCATAAATGCCATTTCGTTTTCAACACTAATGTCTTTAATTAATTGAGCCATAAAAGGAACTGCTCCTTTTAATAAACCAACTAACAATAAATTAGTTGAATTAGCATAAGTTTGATTAACTCATTTTGCCATTTGCTTAATCTTATCCTCAATTTCTTCACGAGTATAAAGTATTTTTATAAATCTTTTATCCATATTTTACCCCACAGTATCTTTATTTTTTTTAAATTTAAAATTATCAATAATTTCAATTGCTTCACCTAGAATTTGGTATTGATTTTTATCATTGGCGTTTATTACAACATAATCAACACGAAATGAGTGCATTAAATGCACAAATAAATCTTTATATAAAGCATGTAATTCTTTAAAATATTGCTCATTAATTTTATAATTATCAATTTCACTTTTGCGCCCACGTTGCATTATACGGTGTTTAAATGTTTCAAAATCTATATCAATAAAAATCGCTAAATCAGGATTTTCATTTTTATCAATAAGTTGTTGAAACATCGCATCAAAAGCAATCAAATATTTTTTTGGTTTATGTTTTAAATTTAAAACAGCAAAAATGTAATGCTCAAGATTAAATCTGTCTAAAAAAATATGATTTTTATTTCAATCTAATTGACTTTTTTTAAATTTTTCAATAGTTTGAGAAAAATTAACTGATAAAGATTCAATAATATAAGATTGAAAACCAATATTAATATTTGGTTTTTGTTGATAAAATCAGTTTAAAAAAGTGTTGAAAACTTCATCATCTTGTGCAAATTCTTCCAGCAATATTGAACCGGTATAATGTTGAGTTAGTGCTTTGGCGAGTGTGCTTTTACCACAAGCAATCATTCCACTAATACCAATAACCATTATTGATAAAACCGTTTCATTTTATTAAATTCAAAATTATCAATAATTTTGATTGCTTGCTTAAAAACTTCATCTTCACTCATATTATTAGTATCAAGAATTATATAATTCATTGCGTATTTGTTTGCCTGTTCAATGAAAATTTGTTTATAAACACAATGTAACTGTTTAAAATATTGCTCATTAATAGCATAATTTTTTATTTCAACTTCACGACCCCGATCAAATAAGCGTTTTTTAAAAGTTTCAAAACTAACATCCAAATAAATTGCTAAATCAGGGGTTTCATCTTCGGTAATTAAATTTGAAAATAAAGCGTCATATGCTTTCATATACTTTGAACTTTTATTAGCTAAATTAACACTCGCAAAGATATAATGTTCAATACTGAAACGATCTAAAAAAATATGATCGTTATTATGTTTTTTTCCTAACTCGTTAAATTTAATAAATAAATCTGCCAATTTTGAAGTATGGTTTTCAACCACAAATGATTGAAAGCCAATCGTTAAATTTGGTGTTTTTTTGTATAATCATTCAAGAAACTGATTAAAAACTTCATCATTCTCTTCAAATTCTTGTAACATCATTGAACTAGGATAATATTGCATTAATTTTTTACTTAATACACTTTTACCACTCCCAATCATTCCACTAATTCCTATTAACATTGTTAAACCTTTCCCAAAAAATAAGAAAAATAAGTAATCTTAAATTACTTATATTCGACATTTATGATTTTGATGTTATATTTTATTGTCGCATCAACTTCAACTATTTGACCAATTTTGCCATCTGCTAGAGCTAGCGCTAATGCCGATTCGTTAGAAATTTTGCCATTAAGCGGATCGCTATCATGAATACCCATAATTGTCACTTCGCGCAATTCTTTAGTATCTTCTTTTTCGTAAGTTACAGTTGCACCTATACCAATTTTTGTCGCACCTTTAATTTCGGAATTTGTAATCACCTCAGCTCGTTCAATAATAGCTTCTAATTCACGAATTCTACCTTCAACAATACCTTGTAATTCTCTGGCAGCATCATATTCAGCATTTTCGGAAAGATCACCTTGAGCTCGAGCTTCTTTAAGTGCTTGTTGCACTTCCAATCTTTTAGTATTAACTAGTTCAAAATATTCATTTTTATATTTATCTAAAGTTTCTTGTGCTAGAAAAATTTTTTCTTCTTTTTTGTTTGACATTTATATTCTCCTAATTTTGCTTATTTTTTATTTTATCATTTTAAGTGTATTTGCTAATTATTTTGTCGTTTAACAATGTAAATAAATTGTGATTTAATCGAGGAAACTTCGTAGGTGATACCAGATAATTTTAAAGTAGAAACTAGATTTTTAAGATCACTATTTTTTTGTTTATCTTGCCGAATAATTAACATCGCATTATCTTGCAACATTGAATAAAATTGTTCAAATAAATCTAGATTAGATTGGCTTAAATTCGACGCAAATATTAAATTAAATTTATGTTGTTTGAATTCATTGTAAGTTTTAATATTAATTTTTTTACTAAAATATTGAGGAAAATTAAGCACGGCATTATTTCATAAATTTATGTCTAAATTTTGCTTAATAATCGATACGTTTGCGTTAGTTTTAATTAATATCGTTGCCAATTCAAATTCTAAATATGCCGAAACGAATAAAACTTCTTGAGAATTATTTAAAAAAACGGTATTTATTAAATTTTCAACATCGTAATCATCGCTTTTACTAGCGAAAAATTTTTTTAAATCGTAGGGTAAAGTACCTAAATCTTCGCCTCGCAATTGTTGTAGTTTTTGTTGGTTTTTTTTATCCTCTTCACTTTGGTATTTTTGTTTAATTTTACGCACTTTTATACGCGACCAAAAATGAGCGCCAACGCCAATAAAAGCGACAACAAATATCGAGGCAAATAATGTTCAACGCAATCAATCTGGAATATTAATTTTGGCCGATAACATTAGATTTTATGCCCACCATATTCTAAATAATCTTGCAAAATAATAACAGCGGCAAGTGTATCTTTAAAATTTTTGCGTTTTTTAGAGCTTAATTTGGCACTTTTAAGTGTGTTTTGAGCTTTGATTGTACTGCCATATTCATTAACTAAAAAAGTATCAAGATTAAATTTATTTTTTAATTTTGTCGCAAAATTCTCACACATAATTGTGCGCTCACTTTTATCGCCATTACTACGCAAAGGATAACCAACAACAAAACCATTGATATCACTATAAATATTTAAGTATTGGGCAACTTTATTAAAAACAAAATCAAAATCTTCAAGTTCAAAATAAATTGTTTCTAAAGCATTAGGAGCAATTTCAAGTGAATCAGTAATAGCAAAACCACACGTTTTAGTTCCTAAATCAAAGGCTAATTTACGCATTAATAACCTCAATAATATTATCAACTAATTGGGCTGAATTATCAACTTTACCCATTGCCAAAATCGCCGAACCACCTCCTCGGCCATTAGTTTTAGCTGCAATTAAATTAAACAGTTTATTTGAATCAACTAATTTTGTCGCAACAGCCAATAAAATTTGATTTTTATTTGGTGAACCTAAAATAATATAAGTATCATGATATTTTTCACGCAGTGTCGAGGCAATTACTTTTATTTGGGCAGCATCAACATCTAAATTCAAATAGATTTTTTTATCAGCTACATTTAGAATGTTAATTTTTTCAAAATCAAATTCAATATTTGATTTTAGTTTGTTAATTTTTCTAAAATCTTCGCGTGCATGCTCAATATGTGCGTGAATTTGTTCTAGATTTTGTTCCAAATTATCACTTAAATTTAGGTTTTGAGCTTGATAATTTACATCTAAAAGTTTAATTTTAGAAATAATATTATTCAATTCTTCATTAGCTAAACTAATTTGCTCATGTAATCATTCATTGACTAATTTATTTGATGTAACTACACGAAAACGATACACACCTGCTTGTTTTTTATCGACGTTGGTAATTTTAAAATTTTCCATAAGTGCACTATTGGCAAGGTGAGTACCACCACATAAATCACTAGTGATATCTGCTCATTTAACTACACGTACAGCTTTTGGGTCCATATATTGATCTTCTTCAATCGTCATGACAGCGTGTAGTGTTTTAGCTTGCTCGATTGTAGAAATAATATATTCGCGCTTAATATCACGCTTAATAATATCACGCATTTTGTTTTCAATTTCTTTAACTTGTTGTGGGGTTGGTTTCGAATCGCCTGGAAAGTCAAAAGTAAATCTTTGCTCAGTAATATCTGAACCCAATTGTTTAATTTGAGATCCAAGTACATTACGCATAATTGAAAACATCAAGTGTGTAGCAGAATGATTGCGAGCACAGTTCAATCTTACATATTCATCAACAAAACATTGAAGTGGATCTTGGTTGTTAATTTTACCTTCAACATAATGAATGTGGTTGCCAAATTTATCTTTAAATACGTCAATAATTTTTATTTTATTATTGTTTTGCAACATATAGCCTTCATCGTGTTTTTGACCACCAGATGTAGCATAAAATGGAGTCTTATCTAAGATAACATATGAATGTTTTTCACTATTTTTTATTCTTTTTTCACTGTCAAATAATTCGACAACATTAGCACTAGAGTGTGTATGTGTATAGCCAATAAATTGCGAAATTTTATCCTCAATTAAAGCTAAAGAATTAATTGCTTTTTGCATTCCGTTTTGTTTATTACCTCTACTTGCTTCAGTGTGTTTTTGTCTTGCTAATTCAAAAGTTTTCATATCAACTGTGATGCCTTGTTTTTGAAGGATTTCAACAGTTAATTCAATTGGAAAACCATATGTTTCTAATAGGTTAAATGCAACATTACCGTCAAAAACTTTTTTGTCTTTTTCAATATAAGATTCCAGTAGTAATTTACCATTTTCAATGGTGCTAGCGAATAATTCTTCTTCTTCTTTAATTGCTTGTGCTACTGGTTTTATATCATATTCAAATGGAAGTGAATCGTGAACAGTTTTTACTAATTTGTGTAAAAATAAATCTTTAATTCCTAATTGCATTCCTTTATATATTGAACGTCTAATCAAACGACGAATTATATAACCTCGCCCAACATTAGATACACTTTCGCCATCTGCTAGTGCATTAACTACTGTTCTTATATGATCGGCAATAATTTTAAAATTGGTGTTTATTTCTCTTTGGTTTATTTCTTTAGTAAAATAATTATTTATATCGTAAGTTAAAGGAGTATATTTTTCAATTTCGTGGATAATATCTAAAAATAAATCAGTGTCATAATTTGTTGGAGCATCTTGTAAAATTGAAACAATTCTTTCAAAACCAGCACCAGTATCAATATTTTTTTGTGCTAATTCAGTATATTTATTGTCACCTTCATTGTTGAATTGACTAAAAACAATGTTTCAAATTTCAATATAGCGATCATTTTCAATATCATTTTGCAACAATTCAATCCCACGAGTATCATATTTTTCACCACGGTCAAAAAATATTTCAGTACATGGACCACATGGACCAGAACCAACATCTCAAAAATTAGTATCTCTACCACCACTAATTATGTGGTTTGGATCAATACCAATATTTAATCAATTTGCTTTTGTTTCTTCGTCTTCATTATAGTAAGTAAAATATAATTTTTCTAATGGTAATTTAAGTTCATTAATTAAAAATTCATAGGCAAATTCTACTGCTTCTTTTTTGAAATAATCTCCAATACTAAAATTACCCAACATTTCAAAAAATGTGTGGTGCCGTGAAGTAATACCAACGTTTTCAATATCATTGGTACGAATAGCTTTCTGCGAGTTAGTTAAACGATTTTTTGGTGGTATTTTTTTGCCACTAAAATAATCTTTTAAAGTTGCTACTCCAGAATTAATTCATAATAGTGAAGGATCATTAACTGGAATTAAACTTTTGCTTTCTACAATTAAATGATCTTTTGACGCAAAAAAATCTAATCATTTTTGCCTTATTTGTTTTGAATTCATTTTTTCTCCTATACGTATGTTTTTTGAATGTTATTTAAAAAAATTTTTTCAATGGTGGCTCCACCTAAACATTTATCGCCATCATAAAGAACAACTTGTTGGCCCGGTGTTACTGCTAAAGCCTTACTTGGATATTTAACACGAATATTATTATTTGTTAATAATTCAATATTTACAGGAATATCTTGTTGGCGATAGCGAAATTTAGCACTTAAATTTTCAAAATTGAATTCTTCATTATTAAGTGTTAGCCCACTGGCTTCAAGCATATCTGATTCTAAATAACTCATATTAGAAGCAGGGGCCACATAAACTATATTTTGCTTTACATCATGACCACAAACATAGTGTGGCTCATTCATTCCACCTAAATTTAAACCTTTACGCTGCCCTAATGTGTAGTAATAACAACCTTCGTGAGTGCCTAATTCTTTTTTATCAATAATAGAAATAATTTTACCTGGTTGGCTAGGAATATAATTTTGTAAAAATTGAGTAAAATTACGCTCACCGATAAAACATATTCCTGTTGAATCTTTTTTAGAAGCGGTAATTAAATTCAATTCATGAGCTATTTTTCTAATTTCATCTTTTTTATATTTAGCTAAAGGCATTAATACTTTTTGTAATTGTTGGTGTGAAAGTTGAGCAAGAAAATAACTTTGGTCTTTTTCTAAATCTTTGGCCCGGTATAAGTGACCATGTTTGACATCGGCATAATGACCCATCGCAATATAATCGGCTTTTAGGTTGTTAAACGCATGATTGGCAAAGGCTGAAAATTTAATATATTTATTACATAAAATATCGGGATTAGGTGTGCGTCCTTTTTGGTATTCTGAAATAAAATTTTCAAAAACGTTATCTCAATATTCTTTAATAAAATCAACTCTATGTAATTTTATGCCTAATTTATTAGCTACTGCTAATGCGTCTTGATAATCTTGTTCTTGAGGGCATACATCATTTAAAATTTGTTTATTACCTAAAATATCATTATTGACAAATGAGTCTCAATTACGCATAAATAAACCCTCAACATCATAACCTTGACGCAATAATAATGCTGCTGCAACTGAGGAATCAACTCCACCCGACATACCTAAAATTACTTTTTTGTTTATTTTGCTCATTTGCCTCCTTTTATTAATAAAACCAACCACAAGTGTGGCTGGACAAAATTAATAATTACCAGTAAAACACACTCTTACATCATGTGGTTTGATATCGATTAAACTCTCAAAACGAGTTTCAAATTCTTTAGTGAATTGTTCTATAATTTCGCCTAAATTTTTATTTTTTTTAATTTTAACATCAATAATAAAAGATGCATTTGAGTAATCTTTATTGAAAAAAATTTTCGCAATGCCGTCCAATTTTAAAAAACTTGTATCATTGGCACATTGTTGAATTAACTGCTGTAATGTATCTTCAGTGACTGAATACGATTGATTAAACCCACACGAAACAGTAATTAAATTCATTATTTATTTCCTCTACCTGTGTATTTGCCAGTTTCAGTAGAAATAACAATAAATTCGCCTTCTTTAATAAACATTGGAGTGTCTAATTCGTAGCCGGTTTCTACTTTAACTTTTTTTTGTGGATTAGTTGTTGTATTACCTTTGACGGCATCAGGTGCTTCAATAACTTCAAGTGTAACTGAAGAATCTAGTTCAATATCTAAAATTTCTTCTTGAAATTTTCTAATTTTAACACTTGAACCTTCTTTTAAAAAGTTCAATTCTCACTCAACATGACTAAGGGGTATTTCAACTTGTTCGTATGTTTCATTATCCATTAAAATAATGTTAGCTCCGTCATTATACAAATAATTCATTGGTCGTTTTTCAATGTGAGCTTTTTTAATCATAGTACCACCAGTGTATGATTTAACTGTAATCGCCCCAGTTCTTAAATTTTTAACTTTTGCTTTTACATTCGCTTGCCCACGTCCTTGTTTTGAGTGTTGAGCTTCAATTACGACAAAAATTTCGCCTTCATCTTCAAAAGTTATGCCACCTTTAAAAGTATTTACATTAATCATTTTTTCTCCTAAATCTATATATATCAATTTATATTTTAATTTTAATATAAAATCTTAAAACTTCAATTGAATTAAGCATAAAATAAATAAAAACGAGTTAACTCGTTTTAATACCCAGTTTAGGCTCACTACCGTTTAATAGTCGTTTGATATTACTATGGTGTAAAGAAATAACTAAAATTGCAACCATTAAAAAATATATTGGTGAAACATATCAATACGGCTGTAAATTTGTTAGTGCAATACTGTTTGAAAAATTAATAAAATTTAATCAATATCCACTGATACCTTGAATAAATCAAGGGATAAAAATTAAAGGAACAATTATAGTCGAAGTTAAAATTGAAGCTAAAGATACTTTTTTAAAAATCAATATAATTGCAAAAAATACAACAAAGGCTATCAATCATAAAACTGGATTGATGGTTAAAATAAATGCCGATGAACACGCAACACCTTTACCGCCTTTAAAACCAAAAAAGATAGGAAAGCAATGGCCTATTATTATCCCAAAGCCAATTGATTGCGGGCTTATTCAATATTGATCATTTAAATCGCTAAATAAATGGTTTTGTAAAGCAGCAAATATTACTGTGGGAATAATTACTTTTAAAAAATCAATTGCAAAAACAATTAAAGCAAATTTTTTGCCATAAGTTCTTAAAGAATTAGTGGCCCCGGCATTTCTAGAAAAATAATTACGTACATCATCTTTTTTTAGTTTTTTTGACATAATAATTGAAGTGTTAAGTGAGCCAATAAAATAACCTAAAACTATCAGTGCTAAATTTAAAAAAACGATAATGGTAATAGTAGTTAAAGACATTTTAATTTTTGCCCTTAAAAACAATTAAATTTGGGTTTGTGCGATATCCTCTTCCCTCCTTGGCTTGACGATGACCGTTTAAAATAGTTGCGTCCGCTGAATAAGATACAGTAGGGCTAAAAATACCTTGACCAACACCATATGCATCAACTGGTGTATTAGCAGCCTCAAATTTAGCTATTTTTTGTGGAGTAAAACCGCTACTTACAACTATTTTTACGTGTTGAGCTCCTTCTTGGTCTAAAGCTTGGCGCAATCTTTTTACTTGTTCAATATTAACACCGTAAAATTCATGATTATCTTCTTCATTATCAAACATGTGGTCTTTCATATTTTTAGATGTATCTAAACGCACTCCTCATAAACTTTTGCCAATCGCTCGGTAAGAATTAAGCGATTCTCTAATAACATTATTATGATAATCAACTAAAGATATTATTTTTTCATTAGGAAATAACTTGGCATATGCTTTCATTGCCTCTTCGGTACTTCCATCAAAATTTTGAATCAAACAATGTGGAATAGAACCAAAAGTTGAATCATCGTTTTGCACAACATTTTGTGCATCAGTAGACATTGAAGCTGCGCCACCTATTTGAGCGGCCTTACCATCAATTTCTTGCATCATTCAATGATCATTACGATCACCCATAAAAATAATATCTTTACCGTTGGCGGCTTTGACGCAGCGGTACATATTTGTTGCTATTGTAGAAGAACGAGCCAACATACCATCTATCATACCTTCATATTTACCAAAATCTTCGTAATGGCCTTCTAGTTCTAAAACTATATCTAAATTATTAATTATTTGGCCATCGGGAATATATCTAATTACATATTTAGATGTATCTGTGTTTTGACTTAATAAGTCTAAAACTTCTTGCATTCCAGCCACCATTACATCATCATTTCTTTGAAAAAATTGTAATTTAATAACATTTTGGGGACTAAAAGTTTGAATTATTTTTTCAGTTTTATGAAAATATGACGATATATATTTATCGTATTTTGTGTTCATTTATACCTCTTTTATAATTATAAATATTAATATTGTTTTAAAAATTATACATTGAAAACAATTGATATTGAATACATTTATCATACTTACATTAATAAAAAAACAAGTTCTTAACAAAAACTTGTTTAAATTATTCATAAACATAAAACTTTGTAGTTTTATTAACGATAATAAAAAACGAAAAGGAAAAAATTGTATATGAATTTAAAATAGGAGGAAACTATTAAAAATGTATATAAAAGAAATAAAAAGAAATTAAAAAAATTATTATCGATAATGAATAGTAAACGAATATATGTAGGTATTGCTAAATAAAACGAGCAATTAATATTAGCAATTAGATTGAAATATACAAAAAACACGAGTAAATATTAGAGCTTGTATTACTCGTGAAGAGACGAGTTTATATATTTCAATATAAGTATAAAACTTTCTAAATAAAAAGCAAATTTATTTTTGATTATTTTATTAAATTAATATATAATAAAAGTTTATTTTTTTACAAAAAAAGAATTTTAATTGATTTTAAAAGTTATATTTAATTAAATTTCAGTATTAGTTTCAACACTAACAGGTGCTTGAGTACCAATTTCAACTTCAAAATGGTAATATTTATGTTTTTTATTTGGTGTTGATATTACTTTAAAAAATACACCTTGAAATTCTATTTTGCTTGTTTTTGAAATTTTGCCATGATTATGTCGTTTTACAAAATTTTGCACATTCATATTTAATAAGTTATCTTCGATGTCAAAATCTAAATTCATTCGCGAAATTAATTGACGCATTTTAACACGACCGTTTACTCTAAATAATTCTAAACTAATCTCAAAAAAATCATCTAGTTCTTCTTCATCATATTCATCGTATATTTCGCCAACGATTTCTTCTAAAATATCTTCAATAGTTAAAATACCTAAAACTTCACGCGAAGAGTTATTATTAGTAACAAAAGCCATATGAGAACGTTGTAAGCGTAATGTTTCAAGAGCAATTGCTAAAGTTGAATTGGCACTAATTCGTGGAATAGTTTTAATATAATCAATAACTTTGCCTTTGCCCCGGTAAAATATATCTTTAAGTAAAACTATACCTAAAAATTCACCATTTTTTTCAATTGGTAATCTAGAATAATTAGTTTCTTTGAATATTTCAAGTGCTTGTTCAATTGATGCTTTATAAGAAATAAAAGACATATCTTTAAGTTTTATAAAATGTTTTCGAACTTTAGTGGTATCTAAATCCAACGCGTTTTGAGCCATTATACTTTCATTGGCTTCCAAAATCCCCTCTGTGTGTGCTACATCAATTAAGTTTTTAACATCTTGTTCGGTGTTGGTTACATAAATATTTTTGCTAATTTTGCTAATTAGTCAAATAATAGGAAAAAATAAATAATAAAGACCTTGTAAAGGATAACAAAATGTTTTAGCAACTTTTTCAGGATAAGATTTTGCAATTAATTTAGGAATAATTTCACCCAAAATAACCACAATTGGAGTTAAAACCACTGTTGAAATTAAAGCGGCATATTGACTAATATCGCCAACTAATCATCTGGACATGACATACGAAAGAGCAGACGAAAGACCAATATTAGCAATATTATTTCAAATCAAAATTAATGCCAAAATTCGATTGAAAAAAGAGTATTGCTTTTTGATTATCTTGGCTCCAAATTCATTGCGATCAATCATTGTTTCTAATTTACCGGGATTTAAGGTTGAATAAGCAGTTTCGCAACTTGAAAATATTGATGAAAGAATTAATAAAATAATGAGTAAAGGAACTAAAATGATAGTGATTTGATCCATTATTCGTCATCCTCATCAAAATTAATGAATTTATCAAATTCACGATTTTCAAAACGGCCAAATTTTAATACCATTCTTAAATTAATCACTCCAGTTTCACCAGCACGATGTTTAGCGATTATTAAATCTACTGGCTCTCCGGCACTGCCTTTAAATTCTTGATTTATTATATTTTTGTTTTTGCGATTGTAATAATCTTCCCGGTATAAAAACATCACGATGTCGGCATCATTTTCAATTGAACCGGATTCTCTTAAATCGGCAAGCATTGGCCTTTTATCTTCTCGTGTTTCAGTTTGACGGTTTAGCTGTGAAAGTACAATAATAGGAACTTCTAATTCAAGAGAAAGAGTTTTTAAATTACGTGAAATGCGAGTAATTTCTAGTTGACGATTTTCGCCACGATGCCCTTTACCTCCCGAAATTAATTGCATATAATCCACAACTATTAAGTCCAATTTTTCTTTTTTGTGCAAACGACGACATTTTCATAAAATTGTATCAATATCGTTATCGTAAGTATTATCAATAAATAATTGCATTTTATCAATAAAATCTCTCTTAACGTGAGTAATTTTGAGAATATCATGGTCACTCAAACCATATTTAGGATCTTGGGGTTTTTTAAGACGATTTTGCTCAATGTTAGTGGTAATAGAATAAATTCTTCCCATCAGTTGTTCTGGCGACATTTCTAAAGAAAAAAATGCAACTCTATTTTGACGAGTGGGGTCGTTTTTTTTCTTTTGTTTAGCCACATTAATGGCAATATTCAAGGCAAAAGCGGTTTTACCGATGCCGGGACGAGCAGCTAAAACAATTAATTCTGAACTGTGCAAACCTTGTGTTATTTGGTCAAAATCAACATAACCTGTTTTTATCCCACTAATTTCGTGACTTTTTGAGGCACGTAATTTTTGTAATTTTTCAAAATATTTATCGCTAACTTCTTGTGTGGTGTGAAAGTCATTTCCGCTTTTAGCTCGGTCTAATTTTTGCAATAATTCTTGAATTTTAATAACCATTTCATCGGGATCGATTAATTTACGAGAATTTTGTAAAGTTGCTTTAATTTGATCAATTTCGAACTCTAATGTTCTTAGGCGGGTTAAACGTTCTAATTCTTCCAGATACATTTGAATATTAGAACGCAAAGCGTTAGATGAGTATATATTAACCAATAATTGTGTATTAACTAGAGGATGATTTTTAGCTTGGGCTGAAGCTAAAATAGTTTCATTGTTAATATTTTTATCCGCTTCATATAAACCACTCATAATGGCAAAAAGTTGGCGACAAGCTAAATCGCCAAAATCTTGTTCTTGCATAAACGGAATTATATTATGAGCTAAATTTTCGTTTGATAAAATTAAACCTAAAACTGCATACTCATATGCTAAATTAATGTGTTTGGTACTTTTGAGATGGGATAAAGGTTTTTCATTTGAAGAAAAATTGTTATTTGACATTTATTTTTACCTCAACTTTAAATTTTGCAACAATATCTTTATAAAGATTAATATCTATTTCGTGTAAACCATTTGAAACAATGTGCACTTTTTGTACAGCATATTTGTTCAATTTATAGCCTTTTTTAGTTAGATCTTTATTGATATCTTTTGTTGAAATAGACTTATGAACAATTAAATTTCCGTGAGCATCTATTAAGGCATCTAATTGATAAATTAATTTATCAGCTTCTAATTGTTTTTTTAGTTCTAGTGCTTGCGAACGTAATTCCATTTCGCTAGCAGTTAAAGTACTTAGTCGTTTTTCTAATTGATATTTAGTTTTTTCGTTATATGGCACTGCAAAACCTTTGGCTACTAGAAAATTTGCGCCAAAGCCATCTGATACCTCTATAATTGTGTTCGCCTTGCCATGTTTTGAATCTTTAATTAAAATTACTTTCATTTTATTTCACTCCTACTATTGCTTGTTTAATATTTTTAATAAATGTTTCTAAATTATCTGTTGATACGGCCGCAGCCGCGGCAAAACCTCCGCCACCACCAACATTTTCGCAAATAATTTGCACATTTGTGTCTATACCTCGTGCCGAGAGTTTATAATTTGTACTTTTTTCTTGGCGAGCAACAACAAAACTCGCTCTTCGTCCATCTATTCTTAAAATTTCTTCAGCTGCAATTGAAATTATATCGTCCGACATCGCCACATCAGCATAGGCCAAGAAAAAACCCTCTTTTACTTCTTCTAATGTATTTAATAATTCTACAACTTTTAAATAAGTTTGAGCGTCTATTTTTAACGCATTGGCAGCAGTAGTTGAATTAGCTCCTTTTGCCTCAAGCCAACTTGCTGCTTCAAATGTTTTAGCGGTCGCGTGTTTTTGGAATTGTAAAGTGTCTAAACAAATACCGTTCAATAACATTTGAGCTGTAATTAAATCTAATTTAACTTTTTTTTGGGCAAACATTAACATTTCGGTTACTAATTCACTAGCTGAAGACGATGTTGTGCTAATAATCCGGTTTTGTTTAGGAGCAAAATCAATTGATAATTTTAAACGGTGATGGTCTAAAATAAATATATTTTTAGAACTAATATTTTTAATAGCATCGGGGTTATCTGTTCTTGATGGATGAGCATTATCAACAAAAAATACTACTGTGTTTTCATCACTTATTTTGTTTGCTTGTTGAGGTTTTATAATATGTTCACCAATAACATCTCAATATTGTTTCAATACTTTTTTTGTGGTTGCGTCTTGAGTTGATGAACAAATGTATGCTTTTTTGTTGTACGCTTTAGCTAAAGCTACAATTCCAATTGCACTTCCGATTGCATCTAAATCAGCTACAGCGTGCCCATAGACAATAACTTTATCTATATTCTCATTGTCAAAAATTTGTTCTATTGTTTGAGTGAAAGCGCGAATTTGTGTGCGATCAACACTTGGTAAAATTTCAGTTGTTGAGCCAAAATATAATGGTTGTGTGTGTGGTGAAACTACTATAACTTGATCACCTCCCCGTGTTTGAGCTTGCGATAAAGCTGCTTTTGCTAAATCTGTTTTAACATTTAACTCATTTGAACCATAACTAAAACCTGCCGAAAAAGAAACAACAACATTACTATTTTGATTTTTTAAAAGATTATGCAGTTTTTTTAAAAAATCAAACTCCTGCTTAATCATTTTTGTAAGTGAATCCTGGTTTGTAATAATTAAAAATTTACTATTTGAATTATATTGGCGAAATATCAGGTTATAATTTTGAGCTAATTGTTCTAATAATGTTATAACATTTTGGTTTAATTTGTATAATTGGTCTTCACTTAATATTGACTGATATAAAGAATAATTATCAATTTCAATTTCTCCAATAACACTCAATTGTTCATTGTACATCATCATCGTACGCTTTAATAAGCTAACATCCTTAATTGAAATATAATTATCTAAATCAAAAATGTTAGCTTCATAAAAATTACCATTATATTCAAATTGATAAACACGATTTTTTTTATCAAAATCAAGGCCTAAATTTTCAAAAAACGATTTAAGTGGTGTGCCGATTAAATGATTACCAAAGCGCTTTTGAATAAAATAAGAACTATCGACAATAGTATTGGAGAAATCATAAATAATTGTTCCAAGTTGGTTAAATTTAAGTGCGTTATCAATAAATTTAGCATGCGAAAGTTTAATTTTACTTTGCAAAGATACGTAAGATTTAATACTGAATAAGGTAAATATTGTAATTAATATTAAACTAAAACATAAAATTAATGTAAACATAAATGTTCAAATTAAACTTGTTTTTAAAACTAAAAACAAAACTGAAACAATAGTGCTTAATGTAAAAAAAAATGCACCAATTATATATAAAACTAATTTTTGCCTTAAATTCATATTAAAATTATATATTAATTTATAATGAGAGATATGTTTAAAACTAGCTAATAATTATTAAGAATATTTAATTATTAGTAAAATAAGATTATGATTAATGACATTGAAATAATCAAAAATTTATTTTTAGACCAAAACGAAATAAAAAAATTAAATTCAAGTTATCAAGGTAGGGAGTTATTTGAACCAATTTTCAATAAAAATCAACAAAAAATTGAAGTAATTCATTCTTTTAATGCTCAAACTGATTGAATAATAAATAATACAATTGAATTTGTCATTTTATTAAAAGGCAGTGGCACCTTGCAAAACGCACAAAACAATTTTTACAAAATTAATCAAGGAAATTTGATTAAAATTAATCCATTCACCAAACATAAAGTAGTTCAAACTTCAAAATATGCTTTATGATTAGCTATACATTTAGGAGGCGATGATGTCAAAAGTTAAAAAATTAATAATCCCGGTTGCTGGTTGAGGGACTAGATTTTTACCAATGACTAAAATTATTCATAAAGAATTAGTACCAATATTAAATCGTCCCGCGTTAGATTTACTAATAGATGAAGCTTTAGAAGCTGGTATTGAGCAAATTATTTTAATAATAAGCGAGCGCAAAAAAAACATTTTGGATTTTTTTGATAAAAATGAATTACTTGAACAAGAATTACAAAGACAAAACAAAAACAAATTATTAAATTTAGTTCAACAAACTAACAGAAAAAACCAAATTAATTTTATTATTCAACACCAACAACTTGGACTTGGACACGCGTTAGCACAAGCAAAAAAAATAATAAATAACGAACCGTTCGCAGTAATTTTAGGTGATGATTTAATAAAATCACAAACCCCGGCAATTAAACAATTAATTCAATTTTATGAACAAACTCAAGCTAATATTTTGGGTGTACAAAGTGTAGAAGATACTCATGTAAACAAGTATGGCATTGTTAAACCTTTACATCCTGAACAAAAAAATAACCAGTATTTTGAAATTGAAACAGCAGTTGAAAAACCAAATTTAGATGTGGCACCATCAAATAAAGCAATTCTAGGACGCTATGTTTTTAATCCACAAATTCTTGAAATTTTATCGCAAATAAAATATGATGGCCAAAATGAAATTCAACTTGTTGATGCTTTTAGCGATTTAATTAATAAATATCAGCAAAAAATTTACGCTTTTGAATTTGAAGGAACTCGTTATGATTTAGGTTCAATTGAAGGTTTTGTTAAAGCTACTATTGATTACGCTTTAGCTAATGACAATATAAAAGATTCAATTTTAGAATACATAAAATTAAAATAATATATAGTTATCAAGGAGTAAATATGAAAATTAAATTATGAAAATTTTTAAGTATAGCACCAGTTACAATTGTTGCTTTATCAGCAAGTTGTAGTTCGAAAAAAACAAAAGAAGAAAATTACTTAAACGAACTTATTAAAAATAGTGAAATAACTGCAAATAAATTAAAGTTATTCACCACTGCTCAAAATAATTCAAGTCAACAAAATTTAAAAGCCTTAACAAGTTTAGAGCAAGATATCATAAGCACTAAAACCTTATTAGCAAAAAAAGATCACACAAATGCCGAAATTATCAGTGCTACTGAAAAATTGTTATTAACAACAAAAACAGCTCAACAAAATTTAGAAATAGAAACTTTAATCACTAATTTAACAACTTTTAAAACTGTATTTAAAGCTTCAAGAGAACAAAATGCTGAACTTCGTGAAAAATACGATGAATACATCACAAAAATTGATTCTGTAATATCCAATAGAAATCTAGTTGAGTTGAAAAATTTAGATAAAGAAATTAAGGAATTAGCATTAGTTTAAATTACATTTTTTACAAAAAGATTTGTAAAATTAAATTATGAGTAAAAATGAAAAATTATTCAAAAATGATTGAATAAGTGTGTATAAATCTGCTAAAGGTTTTACTTATTGCCAGCGCAAAAGTATTGATTCGATAGCAGCACTATTGTACCGTAAAGTAAATAACCATTATCAGTTAATGATTCACTATCAACCGCTTCCGGAAATAAAGGAAAAAAAGTTTTGAGATGAATGTTATCCTTGCCCTATTACCGGAAGTATTGAAACAAAACAAAGCCCACTTCAGTGTTGTATTAATGAAGTTTTAGAAGAAGCTGGCTATAGTATTACAAAATCAAATATCACTGCTACATTAACCACAATCGCTACGACGCAAATGAATGAAAAAGTTTATCATTTTTTAGTTGATGTCACAGATTTAAAACAAGGTTCAATAAACACAGATGGTTCTGTTTTTGAATCTGTTTCATATAACAAATGATATAATCAAAGCGAATTTGAAAACATAATTTATACTAATTTGCAATTATCTTCTTTAGCGACATTATACTTATTATTTATAGCCAAATTCAATAAATAACATAATTAAGTTATAAGTTAAATCTCATAAAATTCATAATTATGCATTTTAATTTTTTTTCTTGGAAAAAAAATTTTTTTATTATAATAAATAAGCACAAACGGAACAGTACTCAAGAGGCTGAAGAGGCGGCACTGCTAATGCTGTAGGGGTGGCAACACCCGCGGAGGTTCAAATCCTCTCTGTTCCGCCATTTTTTTATTACTTTTTTTATCAATTAATAATTATTATTTATAATAATTTAGTTAAAAATTAAGGAGGCAAATGGACAAGGAAAAAATTTCTAAATATACAGGTTTAACAACCAATGAGGTTGAAAAAGCAAAAATAAAATATGGCGAAAATGTAATACAAAAAAGTAAAAAAATAAACCCTTTTATTGCGTTTTTTAAACAATTTATTGACCCAATGATTATTCTACTTTTGATTGGGGCTATGATATCCTTAGGTTTGGCAATTTATGAGCATATAAGTGGTAAAAAAGACAGTGTAGATTTAGCCATTTCATATGTGGAGCCCGCAATTATTTTATTGGTTGTAGCACTTAATTCAATGTTAGGAGCATACCAAGAGGTTAAATCAGATAACGAAGTGAGAGCATTAGAAAAAATTAATCAGACTTATGCTAATGTGATGCGCGATAATGTAGTTCAACGCATAAAGGCAAGCGATTTAGTCCCAGGTGATTTAATCATTTTTGCCGCAGGTGACACTATCAACGCAGATTGTCGTTTAATTGAAGCAGCCAATTTATATGTGGTTGAATCTTCGCTTACTGGTGAAAATTTAGCAGTACATAAAGTTGCCAATTGAGAGCAAGAAGATAATTTAACTTTAGCTAATAATACCCATTTACTTTATTCGGGAACTTACATTACTAAAGGTAGTGCGAAAGCTCTTGTGATTGATACTGGTATTAATACACAGATAGGTAAAATCAATTCACTAATTCAAAAAGAGCAAAAAAATGCGACCCCTTTACAACTTAAATTAAATAAATTAAGTAAACTATTTGGAATTGGCGGAATTATTTTATTATTCGTTAGTTTAGGAATTCAAATATTACTAAATAATTTAATTAGTGGTTCGTGAAAAAATTTAGATGTTTACACACATTCTACAGTAACAGCAATCAGTTTAGCTGTTGCAGCTATACCAGAGGGTTTATTAACTTTCACCACTGTATTATTATCGGTTGGAGTCAAAAATTTAACTAAACAAAAAGCATTAGTTAAAAATTTATTAGCAGTTGAAACATTAGGTTCAACTTCAATAATTTGTACAGATAAAACGGGTACTTTAACTGAAAATAAAATGAAAGTTATTGAAGCATTTGATTGAAAATCGAACCAATTTCTTTCAAAATCAAAACAAAAAAATATATTTAATAATCTAGCTCAATACATAAGTTTATGTAGTGACGCATACATTAATTACAACCAAAAAACAATGTCATTTGATGAAATTGGTGATCCTACGGAAATTGGAATGTTAAAATTCGCATATGATTTAGGCATACAAAAAGATAACTTAATAGCTAAAAACCCAATTTTATACACTTTACCTTTTGATAGCGAGCGCAAAATGCACTCAGTTTTAACAACTATAGATGATCAAAAATATATGATTACAAAAGGTGCTCCAGATGTAATAATTTCTAAATCGATAAATATTGATAAAGAACAAATGATTAAAATTAATGACCAATGAGCACAAAATGCATATCGAGTTATCGCGGTTGCTTGCAAAAAAATAAACACAGAACAAATTCAATTTAACGACGAAAATGAACTAGAATTCATTGGTTTAATCGCAATGATTGATCCACCTCGCGAAAATGTAAAACAAAGTGTTTTAAGTGCTAAAAAAGCTGGAATTAAAACTGTAATGATAACCGGAGATCATTTAATCACAGCAAAAGCAATAGCTACAAATTTAGGTATTTATAATCAAGGCGATCTATGTTTAACCGGTGATGAACTAAGCCAAATGAGCGATAAAGAATTAAAAAATAAAATTACCAATATCTCTGTTTATGCTCGTGTTAATCCACAAGATAAATTAAGAATTGTCCAAGCCTGACAAGCACACGAAAAAGTAGTTGCTATGACAGGCGATGGTGTAAATGATGCTCCCGCTTTAAAAGTTTCAGACATCGGATGTGCGATGGGTATCACTGGAACTGATGTTTCTAAACAAGCAGCTGATGTGATTTTAGTGGATGATAACTTTAATACAATCGTAGCAGCCGTTAAAAACGGTCGTTCAACTTTCGATAAAATTAAAGTTGTGATAATGAATTTACTAGTGTCTTCACTTGTTGAAACTATAGTAATGTTAGTTGGTTTAATCGCATTTTTTCTTGCTTATAAGAAATATTTTGGCGCTAACAACGAATTTTATATCTTTGGTGCTTCACAATTATTATGAATTAATTTAGTTTCTCATGGTTTGCCAGCCATAGCTTTAGGTTTTGTTGATAGCGAAAAAGATGTTATGAGTCGTGACCCATACGACAAAAAAGAAAGTTTATTTTCGCGTGGTATGGGTAAAGAATTATTATGACAATCTTTATTATTAAGTTTAGCAACCTTAATTTCATATGTACTTGGTGCTGAAATAGCAATTAAAAATGGTTTAAATGTTGGTTTATATGCTTCTTCAGCCGGTTTTATAACATTAGGTTTAGCTTGCGGAATTAACACTGTTAATTTAATGAGTGATAAATCAATTTTTATTTCTTCGCTAAAAAAATATTGATTAGTTTGAGCTGCAGTTTCATTTTCAGCATTTACAATTTTATTAATTGGACTAGTTCCTCAAATTGCCCAATATTTTAGAATGGGTGATTTAACAAAAACACCACATTTAATTGTTAGTTCAATATCGCTAGGCCTAATATTAATCGTGGCTTATGAAATTAAAAAAATTATTAATTTATGAACCACAAAAAAACAAAAAAAATAAAAACATAAACATAAATTTTGCTTCATTAAATAAAAATTCCTTTTTCGTTTCTTGAAAAAGGAATTTTTAATAATTTTATTTAGTTTTTCCTGAGTTTCCAAGTTGCAAATTAAAAAATTCCGTAAATACCACATTTTAAGGTACTTTCGGAATTTTTTATAATTTAATTACATTGTAATTTTTGATTGATTGTTCAATTAATTCATATAACATTGTTTCATTTTGATTATCAGTATTTTCAATGTTGTATTCGTTAATAATTTTGTTATCAATTAAAATTTGAATTTTTTCGGCATTTTTGATAGCGTCTACATAATTGGAAATTGAATAATTTTTGTCTATTTTTGTTTGTTTTTTAACATATTTATTCAAAATATTTAAACCATACTGTAATAAAACCAATGAAATAAAGCATAAAGTAATATAACCTTCAATATGATTTTCACTCCAAACATACATAGGTCTAATTTTTAAACAATTTTTTAAATTTCTAAAATTATTTTCAATTTGTCATTGTTTTTGATATAAATCAACAATATCTAATGGCTTAAGATCTATTCTTGAAGTTTCATACACATAATAACCATCAAATTGTTCATCTTCACTAATTTTTTCTAAATCTAATTGATAATAAGAAGTTGCTCCAATTTTTTTAAAAAATTTATGCTTTTTGGCAGCTATTAAATCTGTTTCAATTACTCTACCATTTTTTTGTTTTTTATTGAAAATTTCAATTAGTTGCATACGATCATTAAAATCTTTTGCTGCTCGTTTTTTACTATGGGTCATTATTTGTCTTCTTTTATGACCGTTGAACCGTTTGTTTTTTCACAGCGACATAAATTCTATTTCTTTATATTTAAAATCTTTGTTTACACGAATATAATCGTTTTGGTTAATTGTGTATTCTTTTCTTTGTTTTGTACTAGATTTCAAACGATAAGAGAGTATGTAATCTATGTTTAAAGATTCTAAAAAGCGTATGTTGCGGTTTGTGCTCATTCCTCTATCCGCGACAATTGTTACATTTTTTATATTATAAATATCCCGTATTTCCAATATAAAAGGTATAAAAGTGTTCATATCAGCAGTATTTCCTTTGAATATTTTGAAATGAAATGGAATTCCATTACAATCAGTAATCATTCCAATTACTATTTGATCTTCTTTAAATTTTCCGTCTTTTGAATAACCAGGATATCTCAATCCTTTTCTCGCAAAACTTTCAAAATATACTGTTGTTGAGTCATATCACAACACTTCAATATCACGGCTAGCATTTGAAGTTAATGAGTTATTTAATTGTTTTAAAATTTCATTTTTATTATTGGTTACATAATCTAAACTATTATAAAAAGTAGATTTTTTGAAGTCATTATTGAAATCATAAAGATGTTTTTGTTGATACATTTTGATCAAACTATCTTGGTTGATGATCCGTGAAGTGATTATATATTTGGCAATATCTAAAAGATTTTTTGATTTGCTTTTTTCACACAATTTGAAAGGGTTGATTTTATCACATAATTCATATAATGCTTTTATACCAAAATTTTGTTTTCGGATTTCTTTTTTAGATTGAGCTAAAACCTCCTTTACTTTTGATAATATCTTTTCTTTATTTCATTCAGTATTTCAATCAGCACACGCAACCTTAAGGGCGTTTATAGGGTCTAGATTTAAAGTTTTTAATGTTTCTAAATTACCTATTCCAATTGATTTTTTATAACCTTTTCCAAATCCAGCCGGTATTGCGACCGAGACATATGTTTTATCTTTTCTTTTTGATTGTGTTATAACCCATTTCTCCATAGTTAAATTATATCATAATTACAATGTAATTTTGTAATTTAAAAAAATTTTTTTATACTTTAGTATAAAGATGGCGAAAAACGCTAAAAAATGACCCCTAACTTGGAAACTCGGGATAAAAAAGCCAAATTTAAATTTAGCCTTAAATAAAAATTAATTGACACACAACTATTCAAATTGGTATAAAAATTATTGATGCTAATGTAGAAAAAACTGATGCTCGAGCAGTAAAAGTAGGCTCTTTATTATTTGAAAGAGCGATAGCAACAGGCACAGCACCAGGAGGAGTAGCACTAATTACAACAATTGAAAGTGCTTCAATAGCACCAACTTTACGATTTGCTGAATATAATGAATACATAATTCCTAACATTAGCAAAGGAATTAATATTATTTTAATGATTGTGTATAATCAAACAGATTTATCGCTAAAAATTGTTTTAAAGCGACTTTCACTCATTTTCATCCCTACACTTAATCATACAAGAGGAGTGCAAAGTGAGGCTAAAATGTTAGCTATGTTTCTAAAATATGGCATTGTTACTCCCGCATCTATTCAACCAGTAGGAGTAATTAAAGTCAATTGATAAATTGATTTATTGATATTGTAAATATATTTATTACCTTCAGCGTCAAAATAAATTGGCAAAAAATTAAGACCGTAATTTGCTTTTTTTATCGCAAGCACATTTTTATTGTTTTCTAGAGTTAAGGTTTTTGATACTATTTCGCTGTGTTCACCTGCCCCAGGAATTAATTGAGTAAGTCATAAACTAAATCCGATTAGCGTAATGATTAAAGTAGTATTTTTAGCTAATTTTTTGATTGTTGTTACTAAATTGCTTTTGTTAAATTTAATACCGGACAGCATTATAAGACAATAAGTATATAAAAATATACGTTGTGGCACACCGAATAAACTTATACTCAATATAGATACATTTTCGTGAGGAGTAGCACGATAAAATTCAGAAATAATAGGCAAGCCAAATGTGGTTGTTGAACCAAAAATTAACAACATTCACATAGTCAATATTTTTTGTTTATTATGTTGCTGATTTGATGAATTTGATAATAACAATAAAATTGAATCAGGTTCTGCTTTATTGATAAAAGCAGGTGCTTTTCATTTTTTTATTCATATAAATGAAAGCAACGAAAGTATAGAGTAAAATAGTATTGAAATCAATAAAACTCAAGCTTGTTCTTTTAATTTTTGAATTGTCAGTGAAGACATAAAACCTTTAATTGCTATTGCCGGTAAAGCAATTTCAAGAACAATTTTGCTAAACGGCGCGATTCATTGAATTTTAAATATTGATAATTTAGTAAATATATAACCAAGAAAAATGACTAAAATTGAAGAAAGAAACACAGCAATTAGATTGGAATTTGTGATTGTTGCTATAAAAACGTTATTCATAATTGGTTATTTACTAATTTTATTTTTAATAATAGAAGCAATAGTTTGTTGTGTGGGATTTTTAATTAAAAATGTTCCTGCTACACACGCATCTGCTCCAGCTTTAAATGCTTGTGGCCCGGTAATATTATTGATACCACCATCAACTTGAATTAAATACTGGTATTGATATTTAGAACGCAATTTTTTTAATATTTTGATCTTATCCAGTGCCAGACTCATAAATTTTTGTCCACCAGCTCCAGGCTCAACAGACATAACAAGCACTAATGCAACAAAAGGTAAAAAATCTGTAATTTGTTCTACATTTGTTTCAGGTTTTATGGCTAAACCAATTCTATATTCATGGTGTTTTTTTGTTAAGAAATTAAGTAATTTTTTGTGTTCTACTGCCTCATAATGAATAGTTGTTATATCGACAGCATCTTTAAAATCATTTAAATAATTTAAAGGATTTTCAACCATTAAATGGGCGTCCATAAAATGCTTTGGCGAATTTTGTTTAATATTAATAATTTCATCTAATTCAATAGCTTTATTTGGTACAAATTTGCCATCCATCACATCATAATGGATTCATTCTATTCCTTCATTGATTAAAGTTTGAGCCATTTGTTCTCTTTTTGTCATTTCTACATTTAGTAGAGAAGGTGTTACATATTTTTTATTCATTTTTTGCCTCTTTCATCATTTTTAAGTAATTTTTATACCTAAATTCAGGAATATTACCATTGTATACATTTAATTTTACATTGCAATATTGATCAGGTTCATTTAAGTGTAAACATGACTTAAATTTACACATTTTTGATAAGCTTTTAAATTGTTTAAACGATTGAGCTAACTGAATTTTTGTTAAATTTACGTCAAAACTAGAGAAACCAGGTGTGTCGATTAATTGACCATCTAGTGTCTCGATAATTTGTACTATCCTTGTTGTGTGCTTACCACGATTGGCTGATTTTGAAATTTTTTGTGTTTGGAAATTTGTTCCAGCTACAAAATTGATAAAAGTTGTTTTACCTACACCAGACTGCCCCATTAAAGAGATGACTTTATCTTTAAAAAGATGTTTAATTTTTTGTTTGAGTTGATCATCTTGATAATCAATATCATAGACGTCATAACCCATAGAAAGATATTTAAACTTCCATTCATTCAAAGCTAAATCAATTTTGGTTATAAAAATAATAGGTTCAATATCATTCGCCTCTATAAATGCTAAATATTTATCAACTAGATATGGTTGAAATTTAGGTTCAACTACTGACATAACGACAATAATTGAATCTATATTTGCTACTTTAGGTCGTACAAAAACGTTTTTTCTTTCGTGAATTTTTACTATATAAGCATTACTTTCGAATTCAACTATATCTCCTACTACTGGTTCAATATTTTTATGTCTAAAAATACCAGCAGCGGGTAAAAAATGCATTTTATTGTTAATATCTTTAATGTGATATTTACCACCTGTTAATGAATAAATTTTTCCTTTCAATATCTCTCCTAGATTAAAATTGTTAAAACTATAATTCCAGTTATTAACAACAAAGTTAAAATAGTAATTGCTGAAATAATAAATTTATTTGAATTTACGATATCTTGTATTGTTTTTTTCTCTCTTGCTTTTTTGGGGTTATATGGCTTTTCGTAATATCTTTCTGGACTGGTGCTTGTTTTTAGGTCTAAATACATATCTCACATGGTTTTGTAGCGTTTTTGAGGGTCTTTTACAGTTGCTTTGGCAATAATATTACTCAACGCTTGCGGTGTATTAACTAATTTTGTAATTTCAGGCATTGCTTGGTTTTTTTGTTTATTTAGAGTGTCAAAAGCATCACGACCTTTAATTGGATATTCGCCACTCAACATTTCAAATAACATAATACCTAAAGCATAAATATCAGTTTTTTCATTTGGTGAATTATCTACATTACACAATTCAGGTGCCATATAATAAACCGAACCAATTAATTTTGAATCTTTAGTATATCTTTGACTATCTTCTGAAAGTGCTAAACCTAAATCAATAATTTTGACTTCGCGATCTTTTGTAATTAAAATGTTTTGACTTTTGATATCTCGATGAATTATTTTGCTATTATGTAGTTCACTTATTCCTTCAGCTATTTGCATTGCATAATTTGCTGCGGTTTTTGAAATTAATTTACCGTTTTTGTTAATTATAGTTCTTAAATTTTCGCCATCGATGAATTCAGTTACTAAATATTGTTCATTATCACCAATATACGAATCGATATATTGAGCCACACGATGTGATTTAATTTTTTTATATAAATTTATTTCTTGTTTAAATCTTTTAATTGTTGTTTCAGCGTCAGATTGATTTTTGACTAAAAAATATTTTAGAGCGTAATATATTCCCGGCTTTGTATTTAATTCAACTTTATAAACTTCACTAAAACCACCTTGACCAATTTTTGTGATAATTTTATATTTGTGAAAAAGTGTACTATTTTTATTAACCAGCATTATTTGCTCCATTCTATAACATTAGAAAGCAAAGCATAAATTGCAGAAGCATTATCAGTTGAATAATTATTTAGTGCTTGTTCAATTAAAACCTCAACAATTTTTTTGGGCTCTGCTTCTTTTTTAATAATTAATTCAATAGTGGGTTTTTCTAAAAAGTTATGAATTCCATCGCTTGTACAAAGAATGCTATGTATTGATTCAATTGATGTAGAAAGGTCAAAAATTTCTATTTTAGTTTTTTTGAGCGGTCCTAATGCTGAGGTTAGTGCTGTGCTATATCTAACGTTTTTTGCTTTTAATTGCGAATAATTTTGTTCGTTAATTAAACGATTATATAAATTATGGTCAATAGTTACTTGTTTTAAATCACCACCCTTGGTTAGTATGTATGTTCTTGAATCGCCGATATTAAAAATATAGATAAAACTATGTTTTTGGCTAAAAATTGCTGCAGTTACTGTAGTGCCCATATCCAAAAATGCTTCGTCAATATCAGCAAACGATTTCATTTCGTTGCGTGCAAGATTAATGATTGATTTAAACCACAAAGAAACAGAATTTACATCAAGATTTTCAAGTGGCATCATTTCGGCAAATTTTTTATTGAATGTATTAATAGTTATGTTAGAAGCTTTCGAGCCGCCATAATGGCCACCCATTCCGTCGCAAAGTAAAAGCATGTGAATATTATCTTTGTGAAAAATACCAACAGCATCTTCATTGGTATTACGAACATTTCCCTTAACGCTTAATTGGGCAAAATTATTCATATAACTCTTTCATTAATATATTTTTTATTTCTAGTGCTGCACGATGTGGGTCATCGTTAATCACGTTGTATTTAAATATTTTACTTTCTTTTAATTCTTCACTTGCTTTAAGCAATCTTTTATTGATTGAATCTTTAGTTTCTGTATTTCTACCTATTATTCGGTTTTTTAATTCCTCAAATGATGGAGGCAAAATAAACACAGTGATAATATTGTATTTAACATGATTTTCTTTATTTTCTAAAATTTTTTTGGTTCCTAATGTTTCAATTTCAAGAAAAGGAATTTTGTTTTGGTTGTGAATATTATCAATTTCACTAAACAAAGTTCCATAATAATTATCAAAATGATAGTTATATTCAAGTAATTCATTATTTGCGATTTTTTGTTCAAATTTATCTTTAGTAATAAAGAAATAATGCACACCATCTTTTTCACCAAGACGTGGTTGTCTTGTTGTAACAGAAACAGAAAGTTTAAATTTTAATTCTTCGTTTTTAAACAATATTTGTTCAATTGTTCCTTTGCCAACGCCACTAGGTCCTGTAAAAATAATAATAGGTTTCTTCTTATAACTGTTAATATTCATAGTTATCTTATTATAAATTAAATTCTATATTAATTTAGAACTTTACTAACATAATCAAATTTATATTTATATTATTAAATGAAGTTGCTTAATTAAAAATATCTATATTTAATATATAATTACATATACAATTATGATTTGGGGGTATAAATGACAGTTTTACTAATAACAATTGCATTGATTGTCGTTGCAATAATTATCATTATCGTTTCATTAATAATGTCGCCAGATTCGAATGGTTTTTCGGGTGCTTTAGTTGGTTCGGGTGATTTAGAATTATTTAAAACTTCAAAAGAAAGGGGTGTTAAAAAATTCATGAAGTGAACAATGTTTGCGATGGGTATCCTTGTAATCTTGTTAGCACTTATAATTAAATTTTTAACTTAGATATGATAGACGAAAAAAATATTTATAACTTTATTAAATTAAAACCTAAATCAAATTTTATAGATATAGCCAAAGGTTTGGCTATTCCTTATGAAAAAAACAAATCATTAACTCAAAAATTACAAAAAATGGTTTCACATAATCAATTAATTTGTTTTAAAGATAAATTTTATATTGCAGTGGAATATTTGAATACTATTGAAGGGACATTAAAGTACGCCAAAGATGCTAAATTTGGCTTTATTGATATAGAAACTGAAATAGATAAAAAAATATCTTTTTTTGTTCCTTCCGCTAATTTTAACGGTGCTTTATCAGGAGATGAAGTTAAAGCAAAAGTGTTTAGACAACTTGATCAACAAGAACAAAAAAATTACGCAGTAATAGTAGAAATTAAACAGCGAAATTCTTCAAAAATCAATGGTGTTATTGAATTGAAAAACAATATTTTGAATTTTAAACCACTTAAAAATGAATTTAAAAATTTCAGTTTCAATATTAATAAGTTCAATGTTGATTCCAGAATTGATGATCTTGTTGTGGCAAAAATTATTGAATATAAAAAAAACTCTTTAACCATTGATATCATTGAAAAAATTTCTAATATTTCTGATCCTCTTTGTTATGTCAAATCACTATTAACAGAGCTAGAATTACCTAAAAAATTTGAAAAAGATGTTTTAGATGAAGCAGATTTAATTCCAGATAAAATTAGTGAGAATGAAATCAAAAATAGAGTTGATTTTCGTGATGAATTAGTAATAACAATTGACGGCGATTCAACCAAAGATTTTGATGATGCGATTTCAATAAAAAAAATTGATAATAAATATTATCAATTAGGCGTTCATATCGCTGATGTTAGTTATTATGTTCAAGAAAATAGTCTAATAGATAAAGAAGCATTAAAACGTGGAACTTCAACTTATTTAGCAAATCAAGTAATTCCAATGTTGCCCGAAAAACTTTCTAATGGGATATGTTCTTTAAATCCAAACGAAGATAGATTTACAATGAGCATTTTAATTGATATAGATAATAAAGGTAATACTATTAAATCTAAAATTGTTCAAGGGATTATAAATTCTAAATATAGATTAACATACAATCGTGTAAATGAATTTATTGATAATAAAACAAAATTTAATGATAATTTATTAAACAAAATGTTAAACACATTGTATGAACTAGCTCAAAAAATTCGTAAAGTAAAAAATGATGAAGGTTATATTGATTTAGAAATAGAAGAACCCAAAATCATTTTGGATGAAAACAATAAAGTTGTTGATGTTGTTGTTAATAAGAGCGGCACTAGTGAAAAAATGATAGAAGATTTTATGGTGCGTGCTAACGAAGAAGTGGCTAAAACATTAGCAAAACATAAAATTCCACTATTATATCGTATTCATGAAACTCCAAGCGAAGAGAAGATTAATCAATTTAAACAAGTAATGAATTCCTTAAACATAAAAGTAGAAATAGATAATCTAAATTTAACTCCTAAATCATTTCAAAATGTAATTGAAAAAATTAAAAAACAAAGATTTGATAGTTTCTTGCAAACGATGTTTTTGCGAACTATGTCTAAAGCTATTTATAGCAACCAAAACATAGGTCATTTTGGTCTAGCGAGTGAATTTTATTGTCATTTTACAAGTCCCATTCGTAGATATCCTGATTTAATTGTGCACAGAATTATAAGAGATATTTTATTTCACAATGACCGTAGCAAAATTGAACATATGAATAAAATTTTACCTGCAATTGCTGAATTAAATAGTAGTGCTGAACAAAAAGCAATGCAAGTTGAGCGTGATACTAATGATTTATTGTATGCTGAATATTTTGCTAATAAAATTGGCCAAAGTTATAATGTCCAAATTGTAAGTGTTTTAAAATTTGGAATGTTTGTAGAATTTGAAAACAAGACTAACGCACTTGTTCATTTATCTACAATGAGCGATGATGAATATGAGTTAAATGTAGAAGGAACTGAATTAGTTGGCCTTAAAACGAAAAATAAATACCGTTTAGGCGATAAAACAAGTGTTGTAATACTTAATAGCGATGCTATTAATGGCAAAGTAGACGCGTGTTTAGTGAAAAATTATCAAGATTATTACAAAGCATTAAAAGGCAAGATTAATAGGTCTTATTTGAAAAATGCAAAATAGAAAATTAGTTAAAAACTCACTCGGTTTTGACTCCAATCTTTATATTTATCAAGATAAAGAAATGTTCAACTATTCAGTTGATACTATTTTATTAGGCAATTTTGTTTTTTTAAACAAAAAAATCACTAATATGCTTGAAATTGGCACTAATAACGCAGCTTTATCTATTTTCATCAGTGAAAGAAATTCCAATTTACATATAGACGCGATTGAAATTCAATCTAAAGCAGCACAGCTGGCTATTAAAAATATTGATTTAAACAACAAAAGCAACCAGATAAATGTAATTAACGATGATTTTAATTCTTTTTATAAACAACACACAAAAAACAATAAAAAAAAATACCAATCTATAGTTGTTAATCCACCTTTTTATCAAGTAGACACTGTTAAATTATCCAAAAATATGAATCAAGAAATGTTGATTGCAACACATGAAATTAAATTGAATTTAAAACAAATTATAGAAGGCAGCTCAAAAATAATTGAACAAAAAGGATATTTAACATTAGTAATTCCCGTTGAAAGAATGGTAGATTGTTTTGAACATATGCGTAAGTTTAAATTTGAACCTAAACGAATTCAATTAATTATTCCACGTATTGATGATAAACCTAAATTAGTTTTAATTGAAGCAAGATACCAGTCAGGATGAGGATTACATTTTTTACCAAATTTGTACCTTCACGACAACAATGACAAAAATAACCATGAATATTTAGCAACCATTAAACAATTGTATAAACCAATAAAAGTAAGGGAGTAAAATGAAAAAAACTTGTTATATAACCACGCCAATTTATTATGCTTCTGGTCCATTACACATTGGACATTTATATTCCACAATTATGGCTAGTACTATTGCAAATTATAAAAAAGTGATGGGCTATGATGTCAAATTTTTAACCGGTAGTGACGAACACGGACAAAAAATACAATCTAAAGCAAGCCAAAACAAACAAAATCCAAAAGAATTTGTAGATAATTTAGTACAAGCTTATATTGAAACTTGAAAAAAGTGAGATATTAAAATTGATTATTTTTCACGCACAACCGCACCTCATCACGAAAAAGTAGTTAAAGACGTATTTAGTTGGTTTTTAAAAAATAATTTTATTTACAAAGGTAAATATGAAGGTTTATATTCTGTTGAAGATGAAGAATTTTTAACAAAAGCTCAAGCCTTGCAAATAGAAGGTAAGTTTTATCATCCACAATCAAAACATGAACTAATGCAAATGACGGAAGATAGTTATTTTTTCAAAATTTCAGCTATGCAACAATGATGAAGTGAGTATGTTGCCCAAAATCCTAAATTTTTATTACCTGATAAAACTTTAGCTGAAATCCAAACTAATTTTGTTAATGAAGGATTAGCCGACCTTTCAGTTACGAGAACAAATGTTGAATGAGCTATACCTATTAACGAGGATGCTAAACATACTTTATATGTATGACTAGATGCTTTGTTTAATTACGTAACAGCACTAAACTATGATGTACAAAATCCAGGAAGTGATTTTGAAAAATATTGAAGAAATGGAGATGAAATAATTCATATTTTAGGCAAGGAAATTTCAAGATTTCATTTTATTTATTGACCAATGTTTTTACAAGCGATAAATATTAACCAACCCACGCATATTATGAGTCACGGTTTATTAAGAGATAAAGACGGTCGCAAAATGTCAAAATCATTAGGGAATGCTATAGAACCAGATTATTTATATCGACACTATCATCCCGAAATGATTAAATATTATTTTGCTAGCCAATTTATTTTTGGTGAAGATGGTAATTTTAGTGAGGAAAAATTAAAAGAAACAGTTAATGCAGATTTAATCAACAATTACGGAAATTTGGTTTCGCGTACACTTAAAATGATTGCTAATTCGTTTGAAAATGGTACATCATATTTAAGTTCAACAAACAAAATTCATCAACAAATTGAACACGAAATTCTTAATTTTAACAATGAATTTTGTTCCTTAATGGATGAATTTAAAATAGATAAAGCCTATAAAAAATTTACTGAATTATCGTCAAAATTAAATAAATACATTGATGAAACAACTCCTTGAAAATTAACTCAAAATATTGATGAGTTGAATTTAATATTGAACCGTCTATTGAATGGTATTTATTCATTGTCGTGAGCATTGCAAATAACAATGCCCAACAAAGTTAATGAGGTGGCAAGTGCATTAAAAATTAACGAATTTAGTAAAAATAATTTGGATAATTTCAATAAATTTGACAACATTAAATTAGCAGATAAATTTATTTTCTTTGCTAGATTGAAATAAATAGACACAAAATTTGTGTCTATTTATTTTCTTGATTTTGATTAAAATTTAACTCTTGTTTTTCGTTTATTCATTTTTTAATAACAAACATTGCAATAATTACATAAAAAATATTAAAAAGTAATAATTTAGTGTCATTTAATTCTATAAAGCGATATCTATAATATTTTATGGCGAAGGGAATTGATATTATGTGGCAAATAATTGACAAAATCACACTAACAAAAATAGTTATCAATAATGAATAACCTAATTTAGGTTGTGGTTGTTTTAATGTGTTACCTAATAATGAAAGAGTTATAAATATGATAAAAGATAAAATAAAAAGAATTACCGATATACTAAATAAGACATAAAAAACATATTTGTTAATTTTCATTTAATTGTGGTTAACTATAAATTAGTTAATTCTTTTTCTTTTTGAGCAGTTATTTTATTGATTAAATCTATTTTACTATCTACATTTCTTTGAATAAAGTCTTGGAAGCGTTTTTGTTCGTCTTCACTCAATTCTTCATCTGATTTGATTGCTTTCATAACTTCTTGACGAGCATTTCTAACACCTACTTTTGCCTGCTCGGTAAATTTAGATAAACTTTTGACTAATTCTTTTCTTCTTTGTGTTGTGAGTGCCGGAAATGTTAATCTTATTTGGTGTCCTTCATTTACTGGTGTTACACCTAAATTAGCGTGTAAAATTGCTTTTTCAATTTCTTTTACCGAAGACATATCAAAAGGTTTAATCAATAATTGTGCTGCTTCAGGTACTGAAATTGTTGATAATTCCTCTAAAGCAGTTGGAGTTCCGTAATAATCAACTTTTATGCCCTTAATTAATTGTGGGTTAGCTCTACCGGTTGAAATTTTAGATAGTTCAAATTCATAATGATTAATTGCTTTTGTTGCTCCTTCTTCAAATGTAGTTTGATAAATTTCTAGTTCCATTATTTTGTTACCTCTGTTCTTTCTATTGTACCTTCAATTGCTCTTAAAATAGCATTTTGTTCTTGAATGTCAAAGACAATTAAACCAATATTATTATCTCTGGCCATTGATGTAGCGGTTAAATCCATTACTTGTAATTTGCGATCAAGAATTTCATCGTAGGTTATTGTGTCGAATTTTTTTGCGTGTGGATTTATTTTTGGATCTGATTCATAAATACCTTTTACACCATTTTTACCCATTAAAATTACATCAGCTCCAATTTCAGATGCGTATAATGTAGCGGCGGTATCTGTTGTGAAATATGGCCGCCCAGTTCCGCCACCAAAAATTACAACTTCGCCATTTTCTAAGTATTTGATCGTTTTTTCATTAATGTAATATTCAGCAACTCTTTGGTCAATATTCAGTGAAGATTGAACTCTTGTTTTTAAACCGACTTCTTCAAAGCCACTTTGTAATGCCAACGTGTTCATAATTGTGGCAATCATTCCAATGTAATCTGCACGATTACGTGGAATGCCGTTTTTTTCAGCACTTGAACCTCTTCAAAAATTTCCGCCTCCAATAACAACACTTACTTGGATACCTTTTTGAACAATTTGTTTGAGTTGTTTGGCTATATTTTCAACTAATTCATAATCAATTGCTAATGATTTAGATTTATTTGCTAAACCTTCACCAGAAAGCTTAACCAGGATTCTTTTATATTTCATGTATAAACTCCTACCAATTAATAATTTATATTATAAATGTTTAATTGACAAAATTATATTAAATCTTAATTTTAAAAAGCAAAAAGTTTATAATTTGCACAGTGTTTTTATTAATTTTGTAGATAAAAAACAATAGTATAATTTAATTATAATTAGGTGTTTATGAACAAAAAAACAATAAATGAAAGAGTTATTCCCGGCATTTTAACAGCGGTATTTTTTTTAGGAAGTTTAATTCCTTTATCAATTTTTTCCTCACAGCATTACATAGCAAGAATTTTTTCATTTATTTTTGTAGGAATTGTTGCTTCAATTTTAACCTATGAATTTTTTAAATCGCAGAGATTAAAATGATATTGAATATTGACACTTGTTTTAATTAGTTTAACTCTTGTGTTTATTCCAGTTGAAGAAATAACTTTAAAATGGTTAAATTTTAAAACATCTAGTGATGAATTTGATCTTAAACTTCTTGTTGAATATACACGAATTATTGCTCTTGATCCTTTTGTTATTATTGTGTGTTTAATTCTTGCAATTATGTTATTGGTTATAGAATTATTTACTCGCAATTATTCACATTTCAGTCAACGAATTGCACGCTTATTAATTGCCTTTGCTACCTTGTACTTTTTAACGATTTTCTTTAAAATATTTCATTTATATGTTGTTTTATCTAATACATGAGTGTATTGGTTTAGTATCACTTTAATTGCGGTTTTAGTAGATGTATTTTCTTTCATTTTTGGTATTTCATTGGGTCGTAAATTTATCACACAACCATTTTCACCAATTATTTCACCAAACAAATCTTGAGAAGGTTTTATCGGTGGTGTATTTGCAGGCATAATTTCGGCTTTTATTCTTGTGTATTCGCTTGATTTATTTGATAATAATTATTTAAAAATAATTTTTTCGTTATTAGCCCCTTTATTTGCGGTTCTTGGTGATTTGTATTTTTCTTATATTAAACGTTTAAATGGCCTTAAAGATTATTCGAAAATTTTAAGAGGCCATGGAGGTCTTTTAGATAGAATTGATAGTATTTGTTTTATTACAGTTTTGAGTTATGTTTTAATTTTATTCAGTAATATTTAGCATAATAAAATTCTCTTTTATCAAGAGAATTTAAGCTTTATTGTGTGAACCAAAATTTATAATAATTTCTTTTATTTTATGTTGAATGGCATTAAAACCATCTAGTAATAATTTACGAACATCAAAGTTTTTACCAATTAAATCTTTATCTTGTTTAATAAATTCACGAAGTGCTTGGTGAAAAACAATTTGAAGTTCTGTATTAACGTTAATTTTTGCCACGCCTAAAGAAATAGCTTGTTTAATTTGTTCAAAAGGTATTCCAGAGCCTCCGTGCAAAACTAACGGTATATTACATTGGTTTTTTAAATCTTGTAATAAAGCAAAATCTAACCCTTTTCAATTTGAAGGATATTTGCCGTGAATATTACCTATTCCAGCAGCAAACATATCAATGTCTAATTGTGTGAATTGTTTAGCTTGTTCAAGATTTGTTAATTCACCAGTACTGATAACTCCATCTTCTTCGCCACCAATTGTGCCAACTTCTGCTTCCACACTAACATTAAATTTTTTTGCGTATTCAACAATTTGTTGAGTGTCAAGCATATTTTTAACAAATTCTTGAGCCGAACCATCAAACATAACGGAACTAAAACCAGCATCAATTGCTTCTAAACAAGCCTGTTTAGAACCGTGATCTAAATGTAAAACAATAGGTACACTTATGTTTAAATCTATTAACATACCCTTTACCATTCCAACAACACTATGATATCCTCCAATATATTTGATAGCAGATTCACTTACACCTAGAATCAGTGGTGATTGCATTTCTTGAGCTGCCAAAAGTGCTCTTTTTGTTCATTCGGCATTGTTTATATTTATATGTGGGATTGCGTATTGATTTTGATAGGCTTTCAACACTATTTCTTTTGAATTTACTAGTTTTGACATATTAAATTGCAAAACCTGGTCTTATTGACCATTGTCCTTTTGAATTTCTAATAAAGTTAGAATCTACAGTTAATAAGCGATATAATTCACCCAGCTTATTTACCCGAATAACATTATAATCTTCTCCTTTTTGCAAGGCTAATTCTTCCCATTTTGTTCTCAATTCAGCTTCTACCTTATCGAATAAAAAATTATACTCGACAAAATTTCCGTCTTTGCACTCATTGAATGCGATTTCTGACACTACATCTAACATTGTTTTCATAAAAACCTCCAATGGTTCAATTTATAATTTTAATTATAATACATATTAATTTCTTTTTATTGTTCTGTTATGCATATTCTTTTTAAAAAAAATTTAATTATTGAAAATTGCAGTTGTACTGCAATTTTTAATATTAATTATAAGAATCAAGGAATTGAAAATAGTCCAACTATATGAAGACTTAAAAGAATAATTATAATAACCGATATTAGGATAATTATCCCCAAAATTCAATAAATTAGTTTAGACCATTCAGTTCTTTCTACTAAATGTCTGTAAACTTTGCGTTGTGGTAGAGTTGATAATTGTTCTTCAGTAGTTTGTAATTGTTGTGTTTGTTCTTGTTCAACTACAGGTACAGGCTTTTTGAACCCTGTTAAAACTTGCGAAAACTCTCTTGATTGTTTATCGTTTTCTTTATCGCGTAATACGTATTTAGCTAAAACATTTTCGTTTTCGTTGTTTCAATTAATTGAAGTGACAACCAAATCATATTTGAATCTGTTTTTAACATCAAATAATTGTACTTCTTTAACTAATTTTTCTTCTGGGTTTTCTACATACAATTCAAAACCACTAGCAATTTCATCTAATTCACTAGTTTTGGTTAATACCGAATTTTCACATTCACATGTTGGACTGCATTCGCAACTATCATTGCAATCGCAAACTTCTTCACATTGACACTGATCATCATATTCACAACCACAATTTTGTTCGTTTTGACACATTTCTATTTCTTTTGTATCTTCAAAAACAATTTCTTCAGTGTCATTTAAATCAATAATTTGAGTTGGTTCTTGATCAATTGATACTTCTTTTTTATTTTTTTTGGGTGCTACATCTACTAATTTTTCTTTATTAATAAATTCAATTACATCTTCATCTTTTACTTGCGATTGATCAATTACTTCTAAAATTTGAGCTGTTCTCTGTGGAGTTGCCGACCCTCTAAAAGCACCGTTTTGGTGGAATCATACTCTTGAATTTCCTTCTAGTTCAAACGCCACTCTGTTAAATTCATCAACACCTTCTTTAAAGGTTTTGAAATTTTGTAGTCTTGCGATTTTTGCTCTTTTAAGATTAAAAGAAATTATTCTTACACCATCTACAATGTCGTATTTTTCAGATAAATAAAATCTATTTAATTTTGGTTTTTGGCTTGTCATTTTGTCCTTTCTATTATTTTACAAAAAAATGCAAATAACTGTTTAAAACACACTTTGAGTGTATTAATGTATAAATGATTAAATATAAACATTAATGAATTATTTAATCATTAATTGTGTGGTAAATCAAAGTAAATTTTTGTGGTTAAAGCAAGAATAATTATGAATAAAATTATCGCAACTACAAACATTCATAAAGTATTTTTTCATCGCGGATCAACAAACACTAATTCATGGTCTTTGTTCAATAAATTATTTTCAACAATATATGAAAGTGATTTTCCTGTTTCAATATCTTCATTTTTTAATTTTGTTAAAACATTTTTGAATTCATTCAACGATAAACTTCCGATGAATTTTCTGTTTTTTACAACTCAAATTCTAGCCTCTTCTTCGTTTCCGATTGATAATTTTTCAACTGTTAAAACTAAATCATCTAGGTTTGAAAAACCAGTTTTTTCTCCGGTTTGGGCAACTTCAAGGTTAAATTTTTCCGAATCTTTACTTTTGTCTTCAGACACAAAAAATTTAAATATTTTTAGAGAGCTCATTACATTTCCTTTCTCATATTAACATTTTAATGATTGTATTATACCAAATATTGTTATTAATTTTAATTCAAATATTAATATTGAATTATAACGAAAAATATGTCAATTTTAAAAAAATGATTTTTATTTTGATTTTAAATCTAAACAATTATAATACTAGTGCTTAAATGGCGAATGTGGTGAAGTGGTTAACACAGCGGGTTGTGGTCCCGTCATTCGCGGGTTCGAATCCCGTCATTCGCCCCATTTTTTTATTTTTTTTATCATTGAATACTCAATTTCAATAACATATAATATTTACATGAAGATTTTTGAATACGAAATTAAAAAATCAAAATTTTATAGTATTTGCTTAAAAATTCAATCAAAACAAGAAGTTAAATCACTAAATATTGAGTTATGAAAAACACATAAAAAAGCAACTCATATTTGTTACGGTTATTCATTTTTAAATGACGGTGTGATAAATGCTGGCTTTGAAGATGACGGTGAGCCAAAAGGAACAGCTGGCAAACCAATACGAGACTTATTAATTAAAACTAATACTCATAATTTGGTAATTTTTGTAATAAGATATTTTGGAGGTATTAAATTAGGTTCAGGTGGTTTAGCTAAAGCTTACATTAAATCTGCTTCAATTGCACTGAACGAATTTAAAAAGGTAATTTAAATGATTGCGGTTATAGGTAAAATCGGGGTAGGTAAAACAACTTTTCTAAAGAATAGTGGCTTAGATTTAAACAAAGTTTTTTTTGCTGATAAATTTATTGAAAATGAATACCAAAAAAAAGGAATTATTTTTGAACAAATAAAATCAAAAATAGGTATTTTTTTGATTGAAAATGAACAAGTATCAAAAAAAAGAATTCGTTTATGATTAAACGAAAATAACACTAATATAGACAAATTGGAAAAAATTATATTTCCCGTTATTTTTGATGAGTTAAAAAACGGGAATTATGCATTTGTTGAGCTTCCGGTGTTGTTTAATAAAAATATTAATTTTTTGCCTTTGTTTTCAGCAGTTTTATGCTTATCTACAAGCGAAAAAAAACGACAAAAAAATTTGTTTAAACGTAATGTGAATAAATTAACAATTAAAGCATTAGATGCTAAAAACAGCCCGAAAATAGCCAAAATTTCGCTTTTTAGCAAAATAACAATTGTGGATATCTATGGAGAAAACTTTTTAAGCACTGAACAAAATAAAAAAAATATAAATTTAGTTCAAGCAATAATCTAAAATGATTATATTAATGCCAAAAATTTGGCACATTTTTTTAGAAAGGTATTTCATGAAAAAAGATATTCATCCATATTTTGTTGCTGAAAGTCCATCTATTATCGGTGGCGAAGATTTAAAAAATCTTCGCAAATTTTATGCTCCAATTTTAGGAGCTGATGCTGTAGTTTTATATGAATATTTAAGAGATTTAGCAATAGAAAAAAATATTAATGAAGTTTTTCATGATTACCACAATATTACTTATATGTTACGTATGAGTTTAAGTCAATTAAACACAGCAAGATTTTTATTAGAATCAGTATCTTTAATTTCAACTTATATTGATGATTTTAATCATAAAACATTGTTTGTAATTGAAAAACCACTTGATAGTAAAGGTTTAAAACAAAATATTTTTTTGGCAAATAAATTAATGAAAATTATAGGTTTTGAAAATTACACGCGAATTCTAGGGAAAGAAAATAATCGTATTTCTCGAATTAAATATCTTAAAGATGCTTCAACTCGTTTTGACGAAATGTTTGAAATTGGAGATTTAGATTTAAGTTTAAATGAAGAAAAAATTGAAACAAAAACTTCAAAATCAAATCTTGAAATATTAAATGAACAAATTAAATTGGATTTAAATAATTTCAATTATTCAAACGTATATGAAGCGATTTTAAAAACTGATACACTTTCATTTTTTAACCAAATTCAAGGTCAAATCCCAACTAAAAATCTGATAGATTTAGTTAAAAACGCCAAAGAGAATGGTTTTGATGATAAATGTATTAATTTAATTTTCTATTACGCCAACGAAATAAACGGTTATATCAATTTTAATTATGTTAATAAAATAATTAAAGATTTAATCAAACAAAAAATAATTTATTTTGAACCATTAGAAATTTATATTGATACGTTAATAAGAGAAAAAAAGAATATGTTAGTGACAAAAAAAGATTTATTTAAAGCTTCATATTTAGAATCGTTAAGTTCAAAAGAAAGGGTTTATAATAATTAATATTATGGCCAAAAACCTTGATATAAATAAATATTCGCTTAACAAAGATGAGTTTAATCAACAAGTAGATAATTTAGCGAGAAGTTCACTAAAATTACAAGTTATTTTACATCAATATCAGGTTACAAATGATGAATTTGTGAATAATATTGTTAAGTTTATAGATTTAAAAGAATATCTAGAAAACCCCGAACATTGTTTTTTTGGTTACGAGATATTTCGCGATGAAAAAAATGTTTTGCGTTTTAAAAAAATTCCCGCTAATAAAGAAATTGCTGAACTAATGAGTATTCAAAACAATCTTTGATTAAGTGATATTTCAAACAATAACGTAAATTTAAGGTTAAACAAAACAACAATTGTTTCTGAAAAACAAAGTGAATTAGAAAACAGATTTAATTTAATTCAAAAAACTTTAGGAACTCAAGATAATATAAAACTTAAAGGTGTTTATGCATTTAGCAATGATATATTACATAATTCAAAATTAGCACAAGCTTTTGCAAATGAATTAGCAATTGCGAATATTAAAGTTATTTATATTAAAACCCAAGATTTATTTAAAAAGTTAATCTCTGGTTTTGAAGACAATATGAGTCAAAATTCACAAATTATATCAATATTAGAACGTAGTGATGTTTTAATTTTAGATGAAATGGGCAACGAATCTACTAATTCATGATTTTTATTTGAGGTTATTTCACAAATTTTATCAAGACGTTTAGATCTAGGTAAATTAAATATATTTTTTAGCAACTTATCAATTAATCAATTGTCTTCTTATTACTTAAACCATCGCGCTTTAAAAGCTGAAAAACATAAAATTTTAGCCCTTATTCAAAAAATTCAAGACTGCACAATTGAAATAAATTTTTAATTTAACCAATAAAATAAAATAATTCCTATGAGTTAGGAATTATTTTTTAATTCTTCTTAATGTCGGAAATAACAATACATCACGAATTGAACTGGTTTCAGTAAGCAACATTACTAAACGATCTATACCAATTCCGCAACCACCGGTTGGTGGCGTTGCGTATTCCAATGCTTCAATAAAGTCTCAATCTATATCACTTGCCTCATCATTACCGGCTGCTTTTTCCTCAATTTGTTTTTTGAATCTTTGCAATTGGTCAATAGGACCAGAAAGCTCAGTATACATATTTGCGTATTCTTTAGTGTTAATGAATAATTCTGCTCTTTCAGTAAATTTAGGGTCATCACTAACTCCCGAGTTTCCAAGTTGCAAATTAAAAAATTCCGTAAATACCTCATTTTAAGGTACTTTCGGAATTTTTTATAATTTAATTACATTGTAATTTTTGATTGATTGTTCAATTAATTCATATAACATTGTTTCCTTTTCATTATCAGTATTTTCAATGTTGTATTCGTTAATAATTTTGTTATCAATTAAAATTTGAATTTTTTCGGCATTTTTGATAGCGTCTACATAATTGGAAATTGAATAATTTTTGTCTATTTTTGTTTGTTTTTTAACATATTTATTCAAAATATTTAAACCATACTGTAATAAAACCAATGAAATAAAGCATAAAGTAATATAACCTTCAATATGATTTTCACTCCAAACATACATAGGTCTAATTTTTAAACAATTTTTTAAATTTCTAAAATTATTTTCAATTTGTCATTGTTTTTGATATAAATCAACAATATCTAATGGCTTAAGATCTGTTCTTGAAGTTTCATACACATAATAACCATCAAATTGTTCATCTTCACTAATTTTTTCTAAATCTAATTGATAATAAGAAGTTGCTCCAATTTTTTTAAAAAATTTATGCTTTTTGGCAGCTATTAAATCTGTTTCAATTACTCTACCATTTTTTTGTTTTTTATTGAAAATTTCAATTAGTTGCATACGATCATTAAAATCTTTTGCTGCTCGTTTTTTACTATGGGTCATTATTTGTCTTCTTTTATGACCGTTGAATCGTTTGTTTTTTCACAGCGACATGAATTCTATTTCTTTATATTTAAAATCTTTGTTTACACGAATATAATCGTTTTGGTTAATTGTGTATTCTTTTCTTTGTTTTGTACTAGATTTCAAACGATAAGAGAGTATGTAATCTATGTTTAAAGATTCTAAAAAGCGTATGTTGCGGTTTGTGCTCATTCCTCTATCCGCGACAATTGTTACATTTTTTATATTATAAATATCCCGTATTTCCAATATAAAAGGTATAAAAGTGTTCATATCAGCAGTATTTCCTTTGAATATTTTGAAATGAAATGGAATTCCATTACAATCAGTAATCATTCCAATTACTATTTGATCTTCTTTAAATTTTCCGTCTTTTGAATAACCAGGATATCTCAATCCTTTTCTCGCAAAACTTTCAAAATATACTGTTGTTGAGTCATATCACAACACTTCAATATCACGGCTAGCATTTGAAGTTAATGAGTTATTTAATTGTTTTAAAATTTCATTTTTATTATTGGTTACATAATCTAAACTATTATAAAAAGTAGATTTTTTGAAGTCATTATTGAAATCATAAAGATGTTTTTGTTGATACATTTTGATCAAACTATCTTGGTTGATGATCCGTGAAGTGATTATATATTTAGCAATATCTAAAAGATTTTTTGATTTGCTTTTTTCACACAATTTGAAAGGGTTGATTTTATCACATAATTCATATAATGCTTTTATACCAAAATTTTGTTTTCGGATTTCTTTTTTAGATTGAACTAAAACCTCCTTTACTTTTGATAATATCTTTTCTTTATTTCATTCAGTATTTCAATCAGCACACGCAACCTTAAGGGCGTTTATAGGGTCTAGATTTAAAGTTTTTAATGTTTCTAAATTACCAATTCCAATTGATTTTTTATAACCTTTTCCAAATCCAGCCGGTATTGCGACCGAGACATATGTTTTATCTTTTCTTTTTGATTGTGTTATAACCCATTTTTCCATAGTTAAATTATATCATATTTACAATGTAATTTTGTAATTTAAAAAAATTTTTTTATACTTTAGTATAAAGATGGCGAAAAACGCTAAAAAATGACCCCTAACTTGGAAACTCGGGATAAAATTGGTTTATATAACGAATAACAAAAAAGCGCATTTGCGCTTTTTGTATTATTTATTATTCTTTTATATCTTCATTTTTATCTAAATTGGTTTTAGATATTTTTTCAACTTGTTCTTTAAATTCATTATCGTTTATTGGCAATAAATATCTATTCGGGTAACCTTTAAATGAAAGACGTAGTCAAATTTTTATTAATGGTCTCAATTCGCTAACATTTGTGCCTTTAATAACTTTACTTAAAATACTAATAAATAAAACATTAACAATGAATCATCATAAAGAAACAATAAAAATAACAATTAATAAAACTAAACCTCAAACTCGATTTGCTGAAGGTTGAACATCTTTAGCTCTTATAAGAGCATATGAAATAATGCCAATTAAAAAACCAATAATTAAAACTAGCAATGTCGAAGATTGAATTGAAAGCATGGTTCGTGATTTAAAATGTTCGGCATTTTTATCAATAACCTTTTCTCATGTGTCTATTTTTTGTTCTAATGTGTACTTTTTTTTCATTTTATCTCCTAATCATAAGTAACATTTTTTAGGTTTCGCACTCAATTCAGGAAAAATTTATATGTGCGATTTAAATCCAATTTATTATTGAATTTAAAACCCTTTCGCATTGCTAAAAGTGAAAAAATATTATATTTATCTATATCATTTAGCTGTGAATAAATACTAATATCAACACCTAATTCATCTTTAAATTTAAAAGGATAATATTGATGAATAATACTTAAAAATGAATTAGCTAAAAACATAATCGGAAATATTTTTGTTTCTATTGAACCTATCATCGCTAATTTGGCTGCTGCTTGTTGGTCTTCTAATTTTGGAATTAAAATTCCGGGTGTATCCATAAAATAAAAATTATCAATATTTACTCATTGTTTAGTTTTTGTGACTCCAGGAAAATTAGCAACTTTTAATGATTTTTTTTGACTTAATAAATTGATTAATGTGCTTTTACCAGCATTAGGTATTCCTAAAACAAACGCTTTAATTTTTGAGTTTAATAAACCTTTTTCTTTATCACGTAGTACTTTTGGTTTAGTGATTTTTTGAATATTACTCAGTATTATTGAACGACTTTTTTGTTTTCTTAAATCTAGTCACAATAAGTTTGAACCTTTAAATCGTTGTTCAATAATTGACTTTTTGTTTTTATCCATTAAATCACTTTTAGTGATAATAAATAATCTGGGTTTATGCGGTGAGATTGTGTCAAAATCTTCATTGTAACTACTAATAGGACAACGGGCGTCTAATACAATTAAAAATATATCAGCAATGTTCGCATTTGTTTTTATCTCTCGCATTCCTTTAGCCATATGACCGGGATATCAATTAATTAAGTTTTTATGTTCTTGAGAAATTTTTAACACTAATCCTCCTCAATTTTTTTACTAAACATCAAAGCATTAAGTTGAGCTTCAAGATTTTGGTTTTTGGTTATTTCATTAGTTAAATTGTTAGTTAAAAGATTGATTTTTGTTTCGCTTTCATTCAGCAAAAATATCAAATCATCAACAATTGCTGTAACTTCTAAAACACTAAAACCATTAAATTCGCGACTAACATTTTGAAATTTTTTTAAAACATCTTCTTTATTCATTCTTATCTCCATTATATGTATTATTCAAAATAATACCTGCAGCAACTGCTACGTTAAGACTTTCAAATTTAATTGGAATATGAATTTTTTCACTGGCAAAAGAATATATTTTTTTATTAACCCCATGCCCTTCATTACCAAAAACAATAACCTTATTTAATCCGGGATATAGGACTTTATTGTATATTTTTGAGTCTTTATCCAGTGTGGTTATGTATATTTTATTGTCTAGAGCCAAGTTTTTAATTTGAATTATTGGATCATCATATTCAATAATATTTATTTTGAATAGTGCGCCTTGTGATGAACGAATAATTTTTGGATTATATACATTAACATTTGTAAATATGGTGTCATAGCCAAAGGCTACTGCGCTACGAATAATTGTTCCTATATTACCTGGGTCTTGAACATTATCACAAAAAACAATATTAGTTCCAATAGTATTATTTAAATTTTTTTCGCAAAGTGCAACATAACCTTCGGGGGATTTGGTACTCGTTATTGCTTTCAATACATTCTCAGTAATTTTTATTGAATTTTTAAAAATATTACTATTATTTAATTCAAATATGTATTTAATTTCAACATTATTATTTATTGCTTCAACGATGATATTTTTACCTTCAATTACAAAATATGTTTTGTCACCTTTTAATATTTTTTTTACTTGTTTAATCAATTTGTTTTGTGTGCTAGAAATAAAATTATCCATCAATATTCTCCAAGTAATTTTTGCCTTTTTGCGTTTCAAAAACACTTAAACCACCAAAATTCAATTGTCGCATAATTTCATAACCAACGATTGAAACACAGTTAGCCAAATTTAAACTTCGCATTTCTGAAATCATAGGAATACGCAAACAATAATCAATATTATTTTGAAGAATTTTTTTATCAATACCAGAAGATTCACGACCGAACATAATTCATATCTCGCCATCCTGTTTAGCAATTTGCGAAAAATTTGGTTCAACATAAGTTTTTAGTCCATACCTTGAAATATATCAAATTTTTTTGTCGTGATATTTTTTGTAAAAACCTTCATAACTACCGTGAACTTCGTGCTGAATATCACTTAATAATCTGCCCGCCGCTGGTCGAGATAATTTATTGGGCAATAATTCAAAACCTAACGGTTTTATAATATGTAATTTGGCTCCTAAAGCATAGCATGTACGAATAATATTACCTGTATTCGGACATATTTCAGGTTGATATAAAACAATATTTAACATATGGCTCCTTTTACATTAATATTTTAGCAAATTAGTTGTTATGATTTTAGATTAATACATTAACAAACACTTACAATTAAAAAGTGCTAATTTAAGTAAAAAATAAACCAGGAATTCCTGGTTTAAATTATTCAGATTTTGGATCTTCGCTTTGTTCACTTAATTCTTGTTCTTTTTCTTTCTCTTTAGCTTGTTTTAATTCTTCAGCTCTTTTTGTTCATTCTTCAGCAATTTTAGCTAGATTGTCGTTTAATTCTTGCTCAATTTTAACTAATTTTTTACCTTTTTCAGCATCAGCTTTTAATAAAAGTGCTGTTAGGTTTCTCCTATCAATTAAACGAGAATTAATTGATTTTTTGTTGTTCTCATCATTTAAAAAGTATAATTTAATAAAGGCAGCTGGCAAACCTGTAGAAGCAACGGTGGCATTAATAAATGCATTTAATTCTTGCTCAGTTGGCTCATTATTTTCAGTGGCAACTTCTTTAATTAAATGTTGAGCTATTAAAGCAAATTTAATGTTTTGTTTTTCTTCATCAAAAACAAGTTTTTTAAATTCAGCTTCTGTTTTGCCTAGAACTTTTAAATATTCATCAAATTTAATTTCTTGTTGTTTTAATTGAGCTATAACTTCTTTTAATTTTGCATCAGCTTGGTGTGCTACTAAACGATCATTTAAAGAAATTTCATTTTTTTCTAGAACTGCTGCCACATATTTATCTAAAAAATCGCTTAAACTTAATTCAACATTATTGTTTAGCAAAATTCATTTTAATGAGTCTTTTGCTTCAACAACTGTTCTTGCAGCTCCTGCTCTAAGTAAAGAAACATTTTCGTCAGTTAATTTGATTTCTTCAGGTCTTTTAGCCTCAACTATTTCAACATCAAATGTTGCTTTTTGACCAGCTAATTTATCTACAGGATATTCTTTTGGAAAAGTCACAACCACTTCACCTTTATAGCCCACAGGTTTACCCATCAATTGTTCTTCAAAAGTATCTATAAACGTTTTTGAACCTAATTTTAAATCAAAATTCTTAGCTTCCCCGCCATCAAAAGCTTCTTCATTTACAAAGCCTTTGTAGTTTAGGGTAACAGTATCGCCCAATTTTGTTTTTTCTTTACCTTTCAAAGGAACTTGTAAAGCGTTTGCATTTAATTTTTCTTGAATATATGTGTCAATGTTTTCCTTTGTTGTTTTAGGCAAATCAAATTTAACATTAATATTTTCAAATGAAAGTCTAGAAAAATCAACGTCTAATGGATAAACAATAGAAATTTCAACTTCTTCATCACTAATTTTTTTGATATCAGTTAGTGGTGTTACATTAATAATTTTGTCATTTTCTTTTTGTAATTCTTCAAAAATTGATTTTAGATTAGCGTTTAAATATTTATTAATTGATTGTTCATAAATCGCAGGTTTTGAAATGTGTTTTTTTGCAATATTTGCCGGAACTTTCCCTTTTCTAAAACCGTCTAATTTAAGATTTTTCATTAATTCTTGTGTTGCTTTTTCTTGTAAATCACTTCATTCAACACCCGATAAAACAATTTTTTTACTGATTTCACATTTTTTATGATCAACAGTAATATTTTTGTTTGACATATTTTCTCCTTGTATTGTATTTAATATTTAATATATATATTGTATTATAAAATTAATTTTTTTCACTTCAATTTGTTTATTGCTAAATATCAATCAATTGCAAGTTTAAAACTTAAAAAATATTTATAATAATTAAATTATGGAGGAAACAAATGGCTAAACACAAAAAATCAAAAGTAATTTCAGGTTTAATGATTGCTACAACAGTTATTGGAGTAGGTTCGTATTTTATTTATAAATATGTTTTAAAAGACAAGTTTTTCAATAAAAACACTCACAAAAGTGACAAAATTTCAAAAACTGAGCAACCAAAAAAACCGATTTTAGATAATGATGTAAAATTAAGTGCTGATACCAAAATACAAATTTATAAACCTAATAACGTAAATCGAATTGGCCACTGAAACATTTTAAATTTTGGAGGCAAAGGTAGTGAAAAGGGAAATATTAAAGTTAATGCAATCGCACAAGCAATTTATAAAACTAAATTAGACATAGTTGGTTTAACTGAAATAAATTATGCCGATGGAAATAAAGTTGAGCGAATTACCAAATCTCTTAATGAATTAAGTGAAGAACAATTTAATGATGTTATACAACCTCAAAACGATTCAAATCCAAAATCGAGCAATGCTACTAAAGAAGTAGTTGCAATATTGTATAACACCCAAAAATATAAATTAATAAGAAGTGGAAGTTTCAACATTACCAAAAATAATTATAGTTATAAAAGACCACCTTTTGGAGCTCTTTTCGAAGATTTAAACAATCACAAAAAAATAATAACTTTTTTTGCTCATTTAGATTCACCTGGTACTAGAAAACAAAAAAATGATGAACACCCACAAGAAATAGATAGTGAATATAGAGAACAAGGTTCACAAGAAATTTTTGAAGCGAATAATATTGAAAACGCCTTTAAATTTTTCCAAAAATGAGATTCTGATGCTAGCATAATTTTTGGAGGTGATACAAACATTAAAACTAAAAATCATTCAATTTTTGAAAATAACGAGTTTTATGACAGCTATTATAAAAATATCAAAGCAGATAAAACCAAAAAAAAACCCAGCCAACAATATGAATATTACGAAACAAGTTTAGGTATAACACCTAGTTATGCTAACGCTTACGACAAAATTTTATTTAAAGAAAAAAACAATTTAAACATTTTAGATGAAGATGAAAAAAGTATTTATGCTGACGAAAAATACCGTAATTCTTGATTTAAATTAGATTTAATCAATGTTTTTAATAATGGTTTTTATGATAAATCATATTATCAAAAATTATGAGTTCAATACGAAAAAACTGCGTGACCTAAAGATTATGATGTTATTCGTTCAAAAATCAGTGATCACACTTTGGTTTGAATCGATTATGTTAATTAACAAAAAAGTCTATACATACTGGTTTTAAAAGTTATACAGATAAGCAAGCAAAATTGCTTTTTTTTAATTTAATATATAATAAATTTATTATCATACTACAAAACAAGGAGAATATATGATAAAAAATAAAAAATATATGTTTGCTATTGATTTGGATGGCACTTTGCTTAAATCAAGTGCAGATGGTTCCATTCACGAAAAATCATTAGAAGCAATAAAAAAGGCAAGAGAATTAGGTCATATCGTTGTTTTAATCACTGGTAGACCTTGAAGATCTACGCGCCCAATTTATAAAACATTAGGTCTAGACACAGTAGTAACTAATTATAATGGTGCGCAAATCCACAACCCTAGTGATGAAAATTTTATCCCTTTAATCAAATATCTTAATCTAAATGAAATGCTTTATATTTTAGGTGATCCAAAAGTTAAAGAAGAAATAACAAATATTGCAATTGAAGGACCGGGCTGAGTTCAACTGCAAAAACGAGATTTAGCAATGGAACAAGTTTTCGGTTTTAGAGAAAACCCAAAATTTCATGTGGGTTTAGATTTTACAAAAATTCCCTTAAAGCCAACAGGAATTATCTTTGATGTTAAACCAACCACTAATCCCGATGATTTAAGAGATTATCTTCGTGCTAAATATGGTGATTTAGGTGAGTTTTCTTACTGGTCAAAAGGCGAAGGTTTAACACCAGTTTTTGATATTACTAATGTCTCTGTAAATAAAGGTCGTGCAATTTCGTTATTGAGCCGTTATTATAATATACCACTAGAAAATATTGTCGCTTTTGGAGATGGACATAATGATATTCCAATGTTTAAAGTTGCTAAAATAGCCGTTGCAATGAAAAATGCACCTGAACCTGTCAAAAAACACGCAACAGTGCGTCTAAACAAAAAAAACACTGAAGGTGGAGTTGGACATTACATTAATAAATTTTTGGACAACCCTGAAGAAGAATTACAAAAAAGTCTTAAAGTGCGTGAAAAAATTAGAAAAAGTAAATATTTTGACCCTGAAGCCGAACAATAATGCAAATAATTGAATATAATAACAATCTTAATTTAGAAAATAAAGTAATAATTGGTATTGATGAGGTCGGTGTTGGGGATTATTTTGGGCCTTTGGTTGGTGCTGTTGTTTCTATACCAGTTGCTAATAGAGAAAAATTAATAAAACTTGGAATAAAAGACTCAAAAAAAATTAGAAATTCTAAAATAAAATTTTTTGCTTCTCAAATTAAACAACTAACTCAATGAAGCATATATGTTTTAAGTCCTAAAGGTTACAACAATTTAAGTTCATATAATAATGCCAATGAATTGAAAATGTTTGTGCATTTAAATGCTTTAAACTCATTGCTAAAACAAAATATTAATTATGACGCAGTATTTATAGACAAATATTCAACTACAAGAAGCATTGAAAAATATTTTACTAAATTTTATGCTGATAACTTTTTCATTAGTTTTAACAAAATAGCCAAACCAGTTATTTTGGCTAGTAAAGCAGAAAATATTTCTTTAGAAGTAGCATGTGCTTCAATATTAGCACGTGAAAAATTTATTCATAAAATGGAACAAATGAATTTATTATATAAAATAAAATTTCCGTTTGGAGCCTCTAATAAAGTTAAACTTTTTGCTAAGCAATTATGAAATACGAGGCCAGATATAAATAAAATTGAAGTGTGCAAAAATTCATTTAAAATGGACATAAAAAACTAAGGATTACCTTAGTTTTTATATGTTTTTAATTTATTACTTTTTAAATTTAAAACTTGGGAAAGTTTTAGCATCAGGCGAAGGTTCTTTAATCATCATTGATCCTACAATTGAAATTAGAGACAAAAGAACTAAAACAACAAATTTAATAGTTGCTATTTTATAATCGCCTAAATGTAAATTTTCTCCAATAATATTTACAATCGAGATAATAATAACACCAATTGTAAAGAAAATGTATCCAAATCCTCAAATTAATGCGAACATTCAACCAATTGTTTTTGGGTTATTGTCTTTATATTCGTGTGGTAGATTTAACATAACACCTTGAATACCTCATAAAGATAAACCAGTAATAAAAGCAAAGATGAAGAAGAAAACCAATGCCGCTAAATTACTTTTTGCAATTCCGTATACAAATGTTACCATTGATAAAATATAAAATACAATACCTGTTAAAAGAGCTGCAGTAACAAATCATCTACGTTTTAAATTGTATTTTGATCATAGTCCAATTGTAATTGGTCCTACAAAAACAGCAGCAAGAAAAATAATAAATCAAATTCTAATAATTTTGCTTGTTTCTAAGCCAAAAAGTTGAGTATTAGCAGTTATACCTGCAATTTTTGGGAATAAATCAATTGAAAATGCTGTTGGGAAAACAACTGCTACTAAAAAACCACCATAAAGTAAAATTCATACATATGTTGATTTTGTTTTTAAGTATTTACCTAAAATTGCTCAGTTATTTGTTTTAGGTTGTGGGTTTTGAACATCTTTTTTAACATCAAATCTAGTTCCAAATGCAACCATAATAATTAAAGGTAAAACATTTAGAGCTGCTAAAGTTGTTAAAACGATTTGTCAATTCTCTCTAATTGCCTCTGTATTTGAAACTAAAACAAATGGAATTATTGCAATAATTGTTCCTAATGGATAGAATCAAACTCCAAATTGTGAAACAAATGATTTTTGTTTTTTGTTAAAGAAATTCGCTACTACTGGTTGGGTTAAAATAATTAACATTGTTCCACCAATAGCCATAAAAGTTCTTAAAACAATAAAGAAAGCATATCCAACTCCATTAGCGGGTAAATATTGAGCAGGAATACCTAGTAATGTAAGCGATAACGCTAAAATAGTTGAATATTTATGAGCCAATTTTGCTAATAAAAACGCAACCAAAATTGAACCGATACCACGACCAATGGTAATACCTCAGTTAGTAGCTTGGTTAATTAAGGTAAAATTAGCATCTTTAACAATACCAAAATACCCTAAAATACCGGCATCACCAATACCGTTACCGTTCAAACCGGCTGCAAAACCTCAGTTAGCAACAAAGGCTAAATAACCAATCGAAATGAAAATTCATAATAACAACCCTCGACCAAAACCAGCTTTGCTAGCTTCAGGGGTTGAAAGTTTAGAAGTACCTTTCATATTATTCCTTTCTATGTGATTGTTGACAAAATAATATGTCATATATATTATAAATAATTATTGAGCAAAAATTCGCATTTTTAGGGTTTGAAATAAAAAAAACAGATTATTTCAAATCCGATTTTAGTAAAATGTTAAACTATTCAATAATTTATTTTTTTTAACGATTATAATATAATTGTTTTACGCCGTCATAGCTCAGCAGGTAGAGCACATCCATGGTAAGGATGGGGTCGCAGGTTCAAGTCCTGTTGTCGGCACCATATGAATTTCACCACTCGCAAATAAGCGAGTTTTATTGTAAAATTACACGTTTTTTGGAATCAAATTGATAATCAATTAAATATAACACACCGTCTTTTAATTCTAATGTTGGCGCATTTTTTACTCATTTTTTAGAAGCGAAAAATATTTTAACTCGTTTTTGATTAATATAACTAAAAGCAATCGGGTTTGGATTAAACGCTTTAATAACTCTTAAAGCATAATCAACATTCATTGAACTAATAATCTCACCATCGCTTTTTTCAAGTTTAGGACTTAAGCTAACTTGTGATTCATCTTGTTTTTGGCGTTTTAATACACCTTTATCCAATAAAGTTATTCAATTTACAATGTTTTTGACAGTGATTGATTGTAATTTATTAAACACACTTAATGATGTGTCATCATCGCTGATTTCAACTTCCGCTTGAACAAAAACATCACCCGCATCCATTTCTTTAACCATTTCCATAATACTTATGCCGGTTTTTTTATCACCATTTAAAACAGAATATTGAACAGGAGCAGCTCCTCTATATTTAGGTAGTAATGAGCCATGAACATTGACATTCATTTTTTTCGCAATATTTAAAATTTTTGTTGGTATAAATTGACCAAACGCAACTGTTACTAAATAATCATATTGAAGAGCAATTAACTCATCATATATTTGGACAATTTTTTCCGGTTGAAATAATTTAATATTGTGTTTTAGTGCTAAATTTTTTGTTGGAGTAAAAATACTTTTACGTCCTCTTTGCGAGGCTCTATCTGGCTGCGAAACAATGCCAACTACATCAAAATGTTTAATAATTTCTTCAAAAATAGGAACAGCAAATTCTGGTGTACCTGCCAGTAAAATTTTAATCATAGTTTAAATTATATATAATAAATTAATATAATATATAATTTTAAAATGGAGTGTGAATGCAATCGTTAATACAAAAATGAAAAAAATATCATTCGCCTGATGTTTTTTTCAATAAACTTTTGAAAAAAACAATTTTTGTTTCAAACAATAAACTTAAAAATGCATTTAAACAGCCTATCTTATTTTGCTCAAATAAAATAATTGCGCCTGTAGGTCTTGGAACAAACGTATTTAACGATTTCACTGTTTATTCTCTTGCCCAATCTATATCCTTATTAATTAAATCTAAACAAATATCAAACAAAAATATTTTGCTTCTACACGATAAATCAGTAAGATCTTATATTTATTTAAATATTTTTGCTAAAGCTTTAACCGCAAACAATTTTAATGTGATAACAATTAACCAAAACGAATTAATTCCCAGTTCATACAAACACTATATCGTTAAAAAAACAAATTCAGTATTCTACATTGATATAGGTGAACTTAACTCTAAAACTCGCTTAATGAAAATTGAATTTAATTGAAAAGATAATCAATTTAGCGAAAATGATCTTGAATATTTAAAGAAATTACAAAATTCGCTAAATTTTGATAATTTAAATTTACCTCTTAAAAATCCAGTTGTTAAAAAAATATCTCTTTGACAAACTTTACTAAACGATATCAAAAACATTAGTGCTTATGACGATGATTTTTCTAACTTAAAATTTGGGGTTCATGTAACTAATTCAGCATATGAACAATATAATAAAAACCTTTATCAAAATATCGGTATAAATTACAATATTTTAAATTCTTCTAAACCATATGATAATAACCTGAAACTAGCCGATCTTTCATCAATCAATACACGTTTTTTTTTAAGTAAAAATGACCTGAATTTCGTTTTAAATAAAGCTAATAATTCCTTGATAATGGCAGCAAAACATAAAAATGTTTATAAATATTTTAGATCTGAAGAACTAGCAGCCATTTACTTACATTTTTTACTCAATGATTCACCCGATTTTGACCGAAGTAAACTGGCAAAATATGTGGTAGCCCGTTCTATTGAAACAACTCCACTAATTGATTTAATTGCAACCAAAAACAAAATTGATTTTATTGAATATCATTGTGAAAACGAATTGTTTGAATATTTAAAAAAGAATAACAAAACATTACTATTTGCTCACAATCACGAAAATAATTTTTTCTTTGAACACCCATTAACAAATAGTGATGCAAGTGTTTTTAGCATCGAATTAATGAAAATTGCTGCTTTTTATAAAAAAAGAAAACAAAGTTTATATGACGTTTTAATAAACATTTATCAATCATACGGGTATATAAATTCAATAAAAAAAACAATTGATATGAGCCCAAAATCTTTTAATATTTTTATGGAGCGAGTAAAAAACAATGAAGCTTATGGAAAAGTTAAAGTAATAAACACAAAAAATTACCCAAAAAATAACAATCTTTCCCCCTCAATCTTTAAAATATTTTTAAACGATAATAGTACAATTGTTTTTAAATATAACTTATTAAGACAAAATCTTTTATTAGTGATAAATACTCGTGAAAAAAAGAATATCGAAGATTCAAGATTAGATGTGGTTGTTAGAGAAAAAGAATTATTAAACAATCTATTAGATTTAAAAGACAATGAAATATCGAAGTCGGCTAAAATTAAAAACATTGTCAAATATTTAATTTTTTCTATATTGTTTATTGGTATATTTGTGTTCTTATTCCAAACTGTTTATAATTTCAAAACACAAGGATCTTTATCTTATAATTTATTTGATGTAATAACTTCAATGTGAACCCATATAAAAACAAATATTTTTTCAAGAGCCTCCTTTTTAGCCATAATCGCAACTTTTTTATTAACTTCAATTATTAACGCAATTATCTTTAAACGATTATTAAATTGGCAAGGAGTTAAAGTACGTTTTAGAGATTTAATTATTGGCTCATTAATTTCAACTGTATCGCAAAATATAACCCCTAAATCAATCGGAGGTGATATTGCTACATTTTGGTATTTAAGACGCAGAAATGTTCCGCGTGATAAATTGCTTTCAGCAATAGTTGTAAACACATTTATTTGGCAAATATCAAACATAATTTTAGTATTAATATTTATACCTATAGGTATCAAGTTTTATGGCAATTTTTTTAATAATTCAACTGGTGGAACTAATTTAATATTGTTAATTTCACTGATTTTAGGAATTTTTATAGACAGTGTTTTAGCATTAGCTTTTTTAATTTTATCCTTAAGTTCAAAAATCCAAAATTTTGTTCTAAAGCACTTGCTAAAATTTCTTGAATGATTACCTTTTATCGCTCTAACAAACCCGCAAAATTTACACACAAAATTACAATATGAATTTTATAAAGTAAGACAAGGCTTAAAAACTATTATCAAAAAATGATATAACTTTATTGAAATTTTAGTTTGAAAACTACTACCGTGACTCTATGTTCCTATCGCTTTATTCGCGATGTCTATTGATGTTATAAAAATTGTTCCTGGAGGAGCTTATTTCAATATTATGACTGCTGACGTGTTAATACGAAACATAAATTCAATTTCACCCACGCCAGGTGGTACAGGAACTAGCGATATAATAAGAAAAATAATATTTGAATTTATTATTAAACCTGACCCAAGTGGAACATTAAGTATTTCACAAAGATCTTCATTATTAACCTCTATAAGTGGAGTTGGTACTGTTGTTATACCAACAATACTATCAGCCCTAATTATGTTATTAGTTTTTATAGGTGAAGGACGTGTTAACAAGTATAACAATCAGCAAAAAAATATCTTGTTAAATATAAATTCAAATTTAGTTATTAAACGAAGCAAAACGAGATATTATAAAATATCATTTAGCATTTTAACTATATTAATTGCAGTGTTAGCACTTGTGTTTATATTCAATAAATGATAAATTAAATATAAATATATTTAGCAAAACCATAACGCAAGTTATGGTTTTTAAATTTTTAAAAAAGTTTTTTTGTGCGTTTCCCAGTTTAAGTATAAAAAACAAAGATTGATTTTTATACTTAAACTGGGAAACATAGAAAAATGCAGTTATATTAATGCCAAGTCAACAAACTCAACTTGGCATTTTAATATATTATTTTTGGCTAATCATTTCTTCAATGTATAACATTGTTTGATTATTGGAAATTTTCTCGTTTTCAGCAATTTTATTTCTTTTATAAAAAGTATCACTTATTAATAATCTACCAGATGAAGGATTAAATTCACGCGATCAATTTCGGTTATCTTGTTTATGTCCGTTCGCAAAAGAAATTTCTTCAAGAGAAAATACATTAAAACCGCAAATTTTAATTTTTTCAAAATATACAATTTGCTTGTCATTAAAATCGTTTTTAACTTGATCAAGTTGATATGAAATTTTCAATACAATATAATAAAAATCTTTTTCAAAATTCATTTGATTCGAGTAATCTTTATAGAGTTGATTAATTGCAGCAATTGCCTTGTTTTTTCCTCCGCCTATACCTTTATCTGATTTAACATTAATAAGTAAATCATAATCCTTTTTAGTTATCAAAAAGTCATAGCTGCTTTTTTGTGTAGAATAAGAACTCCGGAAAATATTTACATCTTTTTCGTTTTTAAATATATTTTTAAATTTTTGATAAATAAATTCTTCTAATATATAGCCAATAGCGGTTGATGAACGAAGACAGCTATTTCTTGATTTCAGCAAATTTAAATCTTCTGCTTTAATTTCAATTTCATAGCCGTATATTTTAAAAATATTATTTAATTCTTTATTCAAAAAAAGTTTTATTTCTTTTAAATCTTTTCAATTAATCATTAAAAAATACCTCTAAAATTATTTTAGCAATTTCTTCAGATAATTTAGGTGGAACAGCATTACCTATTTGTTTTAGAATATTAGATTTTGATGATAAAAATATAAAATCATCAGGAAAAGATTGTAAGCGTGCTAATTCTCTTGGAGTCATCACTCTATTTAATTTTGGATGAATATGAACACCTCCGTGGTTTTCTTTAACTGTTGTTGAAGGTTTATCATAAAATTGTCTACGAAAAGCATCTGAATATGCCTTCATAACACTTCTACCTTGTGGAGTATTTTTTATTTTTTCAATCATTTGTTCACTATGTTTAGTAAATATGTGGTTTATTTTTTCATTTTCGGCTATATTTTCAAGATCATTTATTGCGTCAAAAACTGTTTTTAATGGTTGTTTAGTTTTATTTATTTTTTCAACGACAATGTCTATTTTTTTACTATTTTCAAGTTTAGAACCAACAAAAATAACTCTTTCCCGTTTTTGTGCAACACCAAAATTTGATGCATCCACTAAAATATATTTTGAATAATAACCTATTTGCTTTAACTCATCAATTATTTTATTAATAACTAAAATTCCATCATTTTCCCTAAAAGATAGAATACCTTTAACATTTTCTAATACAAATAGTTTGGGCTCTACTCGTCTAATAACATCAATTGTGTATTTATATAATTGATTACGTTTATCACTTGGATTTCTTTTACCTGCCATTGAAAAACCTTGGCAAGGAAAACCACCTATAACAACATCTATTTTATTTTTAAATTTTTTTTCAATATTTGAAAGCACATCAATATCTGTAATATCTTTTGTATGTTCTTGTTTATTAAAATTTAGATTATATGTATCTAGAGCAGGTTTTCAATGTTCTACTGTTTCAACTATATTAAAACCTTGTTTTCAAAAACCATAAGTTAAACCTCCACAACCTGAAAATAAGTCTATAATTTTTTTCATATATTTTCCTTTTCATCTTTAGTCTTAACAAATTTTAATATTGTTTAACTAAAATTAAAACAAAAAACACTAATAACATTAGTGTTTTAACTTTGTTTTATTTAAAAGGAATTACATGTACGTGTGTATGAAATATAGATTGTTCAGCACTTTTACCAGTGTTTACTACAATTTTAAACCCCGGAATTCCTTTATCTAAAACTTCTTGTTTTGCTAGTTTACGAGCAACATTTATTAAATGCGCTGCCGTTTCATCATCCATTTCAGTAATATTAGCTGATTTTACTCTAGGTACTACCAGAAAATGCCCCGGTTTGAATGGAAATTTATCATAAAAAGCTACACAAACATCATCTTTGTAAATAAACTCTGCTTCAGCTTTTCCAGCTATTATATCTAAAAATATGTTATCCATTATATTAACTCCACAAAAGGTAAATCTTTAATTGTTTCTCTTAATGCTTTTGATTTATCGTTAACTTTAAATTTATAACCTAAATCTGCAAATGATTTAATCGCTGTTTCATATAGTGTTTCATCATTTAGGAAAAATAAAAATGCTAAAATATCTAATTTATCATGATAAAAAGTATTTTTAAAACTCAACAATGTTACTTTGACTTTATCTTTATCATCATTTTCAACTCTTGGTAATTCAACTTCAACTCCGGTTGAAATGGGTGCTATTTGATTTACATATACAACGGTAGGAATGTTAGATTGACCACTAGAAATTTTAAATGGATTAATAACAAAATTAGCTTCAATTTCTGTATTTACTAATCTTTCATTATTAACATCGTAATAGCCATATAAATCTTTAGAACCAGTTTTATTTTTCAGTGATTCGTAGTCTCATTTTAATGAATATGAAGTTGTATTGTTTTTAAAACCTTTATAACCATATAATTCCTTATCACTTTCATGGCCACTAATATATTCAATATCGTCTTTTAATAGAGTTTTTGGCAATTTTGAAAAATTCCAAAAATCATTAAATGTTTTAACATTACTTATAGTGTTGTAGCCGCGAGTAAAAAACGAATCTGCATTATTAGAATCTTCGTCGTCTTTTGATCAAATTTGAGCAAATTTCTTATCAACAGCGTATTTTGAAAGTAAGTAATTGTCTAGTTCATAATTTAATTCAGAAGTGTATTTAAAATTTTTATCAATTTTTTTTAAGTCGTCTTTATTTGAGATCTTAAAGTAAGCATTTACAAATAGCATTTTTTCAACTTCTTCGCGGATTTTGGTTTTTTCATTTAACCAAATTGTACTGAATTGCTCTTGTGTTAAAGGTTTATCTTTTTCAATATCGCCTATTTTTTTAATATCATCAACATTTAAAATTCGATCGCGATTTCAATCAATTAATTTCTGGGCAAAGTAAAAAGGATCTTTTTCAAGTTGATTTCTTTCATACAATTGAAAAGCTTGAAATGAGTCTTTAAATAATTTTGAATTTTGGTCTCTAAAAGTATCAATGTATGTTTGTTCAAGATTGCTTGATGAATTAAAGTTAATACCATAAATTGATAGTAGTGTGGCGTGTGAAAATTGTGCTTTCAATTGGTCGGCTGAATATTTACGAATATCATCATCTTGTTTTAATTTTGCTGTTGAATCAATATTTTGGCCACACGCTACAACTGATAGTGGTAATAAAGTAGAAAAACCACCAAGTAAAAATTTAATTTTTCTCATTTTGCCTACTTTCCTGCCTTCATTATTGATCTTAGTGTTTCGTATATAATTGCACTTGCATCTTTAGTATAAGAATTATTATTGTGAGTAAAATAAACTTTACCTTGATTGATTTCAAAGTTTGAGTCATAACCATTTTCTGCTCTTTGTTTCATTCAGTTTTCAACACCTTTAACTAAATCCAAAGATCTTTTTTGTTGATTGGCACTCAAAACATTGGCATTCATTTCAATAATTTCATCAATTTCTTTTTGTGTAATTTTATCAAAAAATTTATACGAATTTGATTTATCATTTTTGTCAACAACTACATAATCATTTTGTAAAAATGTTTTAAACTCATTATCTTTAAACATTGCTTCTAAAACAATTTCAGGCATATCAAGAGAACGATTAATTAAATTTAATGCATTAAATTTATTACCATTAGCTGATGATTTATATTTGTTAGTTAATAAGAAATCACTTTTAATCATTTCTTTTATGATTTCTTCGTTTGATTGAGAATTTTTAGTATTTAATTCCGAAAGTTGTTTAACATCAATTAATGTTATGCCTTTAGAAGTCAAAATAATTTTTGTTTTCGCGGCATCTTTTAATGTATAAAATGTATTAATTTTATTAGTGGTTGAATCTTCAAAAAGTTGAGTTAGAGGTTTAACTACTAATTCGTTATATTTTTCCTCGTATAAACCTTCTTTTTTTACGTCGCTAGCATCATCAAAAGCTTTAATAATTTCTTTATTAAAATCAGCAATTTTAGTTTGTGCTTGCTCTTTAGTTGCAGAGTTAGCAATCATTTCTTTAGGATCTTCTAAATTTAAATATTTAATGATATTGGTTCTGATGTCAAATAGCGTCTTAAATAAATCAATTTCTCTGCTTGCTTGATTACCTAATACTAAATTATCAAAAACTGAAAATGCTTGTAAAGTTTTGTCATTGTTAGAAATTAATAAATCTGTTATAGATGTCAAACCTTCACTACCTCAATTGCTTTTTATGTTTTGATCATCTAGGGCAATAACTGATAATAAAGTTCCATAATCTGCAATTTCTTTATTTAAAGTTGAACTTTGATTTTCAGTCGCAACCTTAACAAATTCATCATAACTTTTAAAGCTATCTTTAACTCTTTGGAATGATGTTTGGGCATTGAAAGGCGCATTTTCACCATCGATTGGTCAGTAAAATAAAAGTTTCTTGAATGCTTGTCTGTCAATGTTTCATTTTGCTTCTTTACCTTCTTCTTTTTTAGTTGGCGCAATTCCAGGTAAAGTAAATTGACTAATTAAAAATGGATTGTCATTATTTAAGTAAAATTCAATAAATTTTGAAGCATCTTTATATTCAGCATAATTTTGTTTATCAACAACATAGCTGTTTGTCATAAAAGTCATTTTTTCTTTAATTTGATCGATTTCAAAATAATTTACATCCTTTTCAAAAAAAGGAAATACTCATTGGCCAACCTCAAATAAAACTTCGTTTGTCGCTTTACCGTTTTCGTCTAGTTTATAAACCGTAGTTTTGGCTACTCTATCAATATCATTAACATTAAATTGAGTATTTAATTGAAAACGACGCAAAGCATCATTTCTAATTTCTTCATAAACTCTAAATGTAACGGCTTCGTTAATTGATTTGGCACCTTGGAAATTTTTTATTAAAAAATCATTAAAAGCTTGTTCTCATTTAGAAAAACCAAATGTTCTAATCATTTGTTGTTGAATATCTAAAAGTAAATCTTTATGTTTTTTTGATAATTCTTCAATCGGTTTTAAAGCAATATCTGTTCTTTCTTTTTCGTTAGTTTTTAAAGAAGCATTTCACAGTCTTTGATATTCTCTTGATGCTTTTACTTCTTTGTCATATAAGTAAAAAATTGCTGATTTAAATGTATTGTCTAGAATTTGTTTTGGGTCATTTTTATTCTCAGCTGAAGTATTTTTTAACACATCACCCAAATTAAAATCAACCGAATTTATGTTCTTATTAGGAGTATTAAAACTAAAAACGACAGTATCGTTTTTTAAAGGATCATTATATGTTTTTACCAAACTGTTTGCAACTAATGGAATTGTAATGCCGGCCGCAACCGTAGCAGCAATTGACGAAGCGATAACTCAAAATTTTCAATTTTTTTTCTTTTTTGTTTTTGGATTTTGACTATCTTCTTGTTGAGCGTTTTTTCTTGTTAAACGCTCAAAAAATGTTTCTTTTCTTTTTCCCATTTTTCCCTTTCATTAAGTAAAATATGCTTTATTATACTAGAATATATATACTTATATATAATATTTATATGAATGATGAATTTATAGCAGTTTTTAATGAATTAACTCAAATATTAAAAAATGAAACTATAATGTGATCTTTGTCACCACTCACTTATAAAAAATTCAATAAAAACCAATCAAGTTTTACTCATTTTTCAGTTGCGTTATATTTCAATGATTTTATAAACCTACGCGAAAAATATTCTAAAAAATTTAAATTTGATGGATGAATTTATCAAAACAAAACATTATCTCCTTATTTTGTGCATGATTCCAAAAGAATTATTTTATGTTTAATAATCCCGACATGTATCAATAAAATTACACAAAATTTAACTAAAATTGAAAAATTACGATTAAAATATTGGGGAAACAATCATAAAAATTTACTTCTAAAAATTAAGGGTTCAAGAACAAAACATATAGAAATTGAAGAATTAGTTAATTTGTTTTATATTGAAAAAAATACTGAATTTTTAATCACTGATGAATCGATTTACGAATTTAGTATTTGAAACAATTTAAACTGAAACAACATGCAATTTTTTGAATTAAACGGTGTTAGATTTCAATATTTCGCTGAATATAATAAATACTTAAAATTTATTGAAATTAAATAATAATTAATATAAAATACTCATTATGAAAAATTTAAATTTACGGAACCTAAAACAAAATAAAAACTATCTTTTTTTAATTTCTGGTATTTTTATTTTGTTAAGTGCTTTGGCATTTATTTTAATTGGTGCTGTTAATTACGATTCATCTTTTGAAATTGAGAAAAAAACACTCACACCAACTATTCATGCTTTGTTTAAACACGCCGGAACTATCTTTTATTTTACTTATTTAACAAATATTTTTACCGGAGTAACTCTTGTTTTATTATCTTTATCAACCAACAAAGAAAAAATTCTAAAAATGTTTGTTATTTCAGTTTCTTTAATTACTATCACATTTATCGTGTATTGAACATTACTGTCTTATAAACTTGAAACATGATCTTCGTTTTTTAGAGCCATAAGATCAACAATTACACACGCTATTAACCCAATTATTGCTTTTATTGCTTTATTCTTATTAAGAAAAAAAGTAAGCATCAGTATCAAGGAAATTAAAATCACAACCTTTATCGCTATTGGTTATTATATATTCGCTTTAATTGTGTTTTTAGCAACTTATAATATTATTGCTAAAAATAATGGAGTTGTTATATATTCATTTTTAGACTTTGCCAAACCTTTATTCTATCGTGGAGGTGTATTAGGAATAATAGTGCTTTTGGATGTTTTAATTTTGGTTTTAGTTGTTGGAATATCTTTAGGTACATTATTCTTTTGAAAAGCAGTTTATAAAATTAAATTTATTAAACCAACAAAATGTTCAAAAAATTATTGACACTAAATTAAAAAATAACATTTTTACAATGTTATTTTTTGTTGTCTAAATTTAAAAATAAAAGTAAATTTTATTATTTATTACGTTTAATTTCTTTAAGTCTTGCTGATTTACCACTTCTTTGACGAATGTAGTTAAGTTTAGCACGACGAACTTTATTTGAACGAACAACTTCTATTTGGGCAATAAAAGGTGAGTGTAATGGGAATGTTCTATCAACACCAATACCAAATGAAATTTTTCTTACAGTAAAATTTTCACGAGTTCCAGATTCTTTTTTGCTAATAACTAAACCTTCAAAAATTTGAATACGTTCTTTTTCTCCTTCGCGGATACGAACATAAACTTTAACATTATCACCTACACGAAATTGTGGGTGGTCTTTACGTAATTGACTTTGTTCTACTAATTCTATTAATTTATTTCTCATTTTTGATCCTTTCAATAATATCGGGTCTATTTTTTAATGTTTTATTAAATTGTGCTTCTCTTTTTCATTTTTCAATTTCTAAATGGTTACCATTAAATAATACTTCTGGAACTTTCATCCCTTTATATTCACGAGGTCGTGTGTATTGTGGAAAATCTAATAATCCTTCGTTTTGGAATGAATCGTATTGATGTGATTCTTGTTTTATAACACCTGGTATTAATCTAATTATTGAATCTGCCATTACCATAGAAGGTAATTCACCACCAGTTAAAACATAATCACCAATAGATATTTCTTCATCAACCAAATCAACAATTCTTTCATCAAAACCTTCATAGCGTCCTGAAATAAAAGTTATTTCGTTTTTAGTCGCTAAATGATTTGCCAATTCTTGACTAAATTTTTTGCCTTGAGGTGTTACTAAAATTTTATAGCCACCTCGATTCATTAAACTATCTAAAGCCAAATCAATTGGCTCTATTTGTAAAAGCAAACCATGTCCACCTCCGTAAACTTCATCATCTACTTTATGGCGTTTGTTTTTACTGAATAGTCTAAAATCAATGACAGATATTTCGATAAGTTTTTTTTCAATTGCTTTTTTAATGATTGACTCTCCCACAAAAGGTTTATAGTAATTGGGAAAAAGAGTTAAAAAATTAATTTTCATTATTTAGTAGATTTTAAAGATCTAGAATTTTTAACAAATTTTGCGTTTAAACCATGTTTTCTGAATAAATCGTGAACTACTTGTGTAATTTGAGCTCCGTTATCAACTCATTTTTGTACTAATTCTTCTTTTACAAAAAATTCTTTTGTATGTGGGTTATATTGTCCAAGTGCTTCGATAAACTTACCATCACGAGGTGAATGTGAATCGGCTGCGACAATTTTATATTGGGCATTAAATTTAGATCCAGTTCTTTTTAATCTAATTTTTACCATGATATCTCCTTATCTAATAATTATTGTGTTAATGTCAAGTAAAAGTGCTTGACATTGAATAAATTGCATATATATTCTACATTAATTATTGAAAAAAAATAAAAAAATGTTAAGTGGTCTTAACATTTAAAATGATTTATAAATTTTCTAACTCATTTAAAATTTTGCTTAAACCACAGTTAGCAAAATCATAACCAATGGCATCTGCTTTTTGTTTAACAAAATCCAATGCTCCTTGCACACAAATAAATTTACCTAAATATTCTTTAGTTGGTAAATCATTAGCCGAATCACCGATATGAAATGCTTGTTTAGGATCAATACCTAAATATTGGCAAACAATTGAATTTGCTATTCCTTTATTCGCGTCTTTAGGCCCTACCTCGATAGTCCAGCCATTCGATACCAAATAAAATGAAAATTGGGGATATGCTAGTGTTAATTGTTTATGCAATTGCGCAGTTTGTTCACGCGAAAGACCAAATACTAATAATTTTGAAATATCTATTGAAGTATCTATTTGTGAGTAGTGTGCTTTATCTGTATTTAGAGCTCACGATTTCATATAAGGACTATCTAAATTGCCGCAATGAAACATTAATACTTCACCATTAATATAAATAAACATTTTATGTTTTTTAAAAATTTCAATGACTTCAGCAATAAGTTGTTTGTTTAAAGTTTTGCTATATAAAACTTTATTGTTATTATCCACAATTAATGCTCCATTTAAGCAAACAACATATTTTGAACCAACTTTGTTTGCAATTGTCATTGTAAAATCAGTGTTGCCGCGACCGGTTGAGAATATTATTGGTTTATATTTGTTAATTTTTTTTGCTGTTTGAATATTAGTTTCGCTTACAGTACCATGGCCATTTGGTTTATCTAAAAAAGTACCATCCAAATCAATAAAATATGCCTTTGCTTTATTTTTCAAATTTATCATATTCCAATTATAGCAAGTTAATTTTATATATATGGAATCATTTCTATGCGAAACTTAAAACAAGTTTATTAAAATATTGATAAAGGATCTCAAGGTTCAATTTGAATTGCGGTGTTTTTATTTGCATCAATGGTAGATTGTGAACAAAATTGAGGATTGACTATAACACTAAAAACATATTCATCAAATCATTCATCACTCATTGAAAAATAACCTTTATTGCCGTTTTCTTCGCCTCATGAATTTTCAACTTCTCATTTAATCGGTTTGTTATTTTCATCTAAATCTACACCAACAAAAGTCATTGCGTGATTTGGAGTTGACATTTTAAAATTTAACCGATCAGCTTTAGTTAAAATATTTTTTAGTTCAAACGCCTCATTTATTTGGTATAAATTTACATCCATTAAACCATTTTTACGATCAATTTGAGGCCCCATGTCACACGCAAACCAAACTGGCTCACCAGCTTTAAGACTATTAATTGTCGCTTTTTTTAATTCATTTATTGAAACATTAACAAAAGATAAATGTCGGCTTTCAATAGGTCCTCTAAAGTATTTAGCCTGTAATTTAGTATTAATTGGATAAATATCTCTTGGATCGGCGTATAAATTAATCAAGTTTTGATATTCGAATGAAGCGTATTTTTGCAATCATTCTAAAGGTGTTATATTAGAAATTTTATGAAATTTTTTATCTTTATCACGATATTCAAAGTCAAATTTAAGAGGAGGCAAGCCAAGTGATTTTGCACAAATGTCAAAAACTTTTTGCATTGTTTTGTTTTTAAATTCTTTTATTTGATCTTTGGAAGCATTATTTTGTTGTAATTCTCTTAATATTTTAGTGCTTGATAATAAATGAATTTGCAAAATTGAATTCATTTGGGCTGTGTTAGAAGCGTTAAATGTTTCAGGCATAACAGATTTTGGTACAACACCGTATTTAGTAATTAGACCTTCTGATCATTCTCAAAACCCACCATCTTGGTGACCAAAACCTAAAAACATTTCAAATAAACGATCTTGGTATTGCAATTGTGGGTGTTCAATTATTAATTCTAAATAGGTGTTGGCTTTTTCCATTTTTTCTCAAAACATAGTGTAAGCTTGCGAGTATTCAAAACTTTCAACATTTAATTTTTGCATTGTTATAGGTTTTAAAATATTAAGCGCCGCAAAAATTCAACATCTTCCAGTAGCTTTTTGGTTTGTCATTCCTCCTTTTTTTGTTTGTATATTAAATTCATTATTATGTACTAAATGAATGTCATTATTGTAGGTTGCGTTATAAATTCCATTTTTGGTAATTGCGTTTTGCACTAATTTATTTGTTTTATTATTCAAATATTGTTTGTAATAATTTTTTATTGTATTTAATTCTAGTTTCATTATTTAATCTCCTTTTGGTTGATAAATTGTTCAAATTTTACAATTGTTTTACTTAAGCCCCCGTCATTAAATTCTTCTCCAACAAAGTGAGCGTGCTCTTTTAATTCTTGTTCGGCATTACCCATTGCAACTAAATACCCGGTTTGGGGCAACGCTAATAAATCATTTCTCGAATCACCTATATGAGCACAATTCATAATATCAATATTTAATAATTTAGCAACAAATTTGTTGGCTATGCCTTTAGTTGCGTTTTTATCAGTAATTTCAATTGAATAACCTTTAGATACAACATGAGTAGATAAATCGCTAAAATGCGTATTAATGTATTTTTGCAATTGTGCCATTTGGTTTAAATTAGCACCAAATACTAATGTTTGTCGAATGTTTTGCTCTAAATCAAACGCACTATAATTTGTTTTATTGAAACGTTTTACTCATTCTCGCTTATTTCAATTAAATTCGTTGCCATAATGATAAATACTCTTATCTCCATTAACTATAAAGTTCAATTTTTGACTCATAATGAATTGAAAAAGTTTAAATTTCGTTTGGTTTTTTATTAATATTTCATTTAAAATTTTTCCTTTATCATCAACAACAACACTACCGGTAGAACATACAGCATAGGGAGAGTTGATCATAGACATTATTTTTAATACAGCTCCAGTGGGTTTGCGACCTGTTGATATGATAACTGGCTTAATTTTTTGTAAATTAAGCAAAAACATTATATTTGTTTGCGATAAAAAACCGGTTTCATCACTTTTATCTATCATTGTTCCATCCAGATCAATAAAATAACCTTCTATAATATTTTTATTCATAATTAAATATTATAGTATTTTTGAAAAATGACACAAAAAAGCACATTTGTGCTTTTTAAATATTAAGATTTAACGATTTCTTCTATTGCTTTAACAATTTGTTCATCAGTTTTAGCAGTTTCAGTAGAACCAATATTTGTTTGATTAATTAGTTCTTTTGAAAGTAAGCCAATAATACCAGCTGTTGTGTCATTAGTAGGCAATTGAACTGGTTTAACATTTAAATTAGAATCTTGTAATTTTAAAATCGAAGTTAATGAAATTAAAGCTGAAGATAAATAATCTGCGTATTCGTGTGCTTTTGTTCTTTGTTCTTCAGGTAATTGTGTGTTATTTTGGATTACTCTTTGTCTATCGTGTTCGGCTTGTAATTCATCTTTTACTTTTTGAGTAATAACCTCTTTAAGAGGAACGATATAACCTGTTGTTTTAGCAAGAGTTAATCAGTTAGGTTCTAAAGTACCTTTAACTAAAGTATCGTTTTTACCTAGGTATAATCAATTTAAAAATGTTTTGGTTGCAGTGTTAAGTTGAACATCAGTTGATTTAACTGGTAATAAACTTGAACCTCCTTCTCAAAATACACTTGTTTTATCTTGACCTACTACAGTTACTTGAGGAAGAATATATTGATCTTCGAATTCAGCATATTTGTCAAAATCTTCTTTTTTATCTTTTTGGAAACCAACAAAGAAATTTTGTGAAAACTTAGTTTTATGTGATTGGTTATTGCCAACACTAGCGGCATAACTAATTACAGTTCTTCATTTTGCTACATCGTGAGTTCCTCATTCACTATAACCATTTGCCATATATTTAACTGCTTGGAATGCTTTTTTGTTTAAATTATCTCCACCGGTAGAAACTTCTGTTTTTTTAGAAGCAAAGTTTTTGTATGTGTTTCATAACTCTTTAAATTTAGTTTTAACATTTTCTTTATCTAAAAGATTGTATTTTATCTTAGTTGGTTCATTAGAATCACTAGTTTTTTCTAATTCAAAAATATAATCTTCGCCAATGTTTGCTTGCAATTCTTTTAAGAAAGCATCTTCTTGATAATCAATTGCTAAAATATGGCCATTAATTGTGTTTGCGTTTACTTTAGTTTGGTCTAAATTCAGCCCATCAAAAACTTTTTCGGCAAATTCTCTAATTTTTTCCATTGATTGGAATGTTGCGTCATTTACTGTATAACCTGAAAAAGTGTTATTAGCTTTTACACTTAAATGTTTAAAAATACTATTATCTGGAACTGGATTTCCTTTGCTTGTTGCTTCTCTTGCTTTTATAACAATGTCGGCATTTTCATCTACTGTTCCACCACCTTGTTTAATTAAACCTAAAATTAAATCTAACAAGTCTAGATTAATTCTTAAGGCATCTGTATCAGCTAAATCGAATGGCAAGTTATATAATTGTTCGCTCGCGTCTTTACCAGCTAATCTTGAGTGTAAATTAGCAATTTTAGGATCAAAAATACTTGTGGTTATTCCCACATCACTCACGTCCAACAATCTATCATCTTGTGATAATACATATGCGCCTGATTGAGCACCTAAAATTAAATTAGGTATTTTAGTAACATCTACTTGTGTTTCAATTTTTTCTTTAACATTTTTAATTAATGGAAATTCTTGAAAAAAGGTATGGTCTTCAAAAAATTCAAGTTTAACCGGTAAAAAACCTGATTTTTCTTTTTGAGTTTCGTTGTAGTATTTAACTAACGGCGTAAGGCCTAGTGATAAAGGTCATGTTTTTCCTTGTGGGGTTTGAAACAATACTTGTTTGTTGTTTTTACTTGTATCTGGAGCATCAGGACTTTGGCTCCCTCTGTTATTACCACCTGAACATGAGGCTGCTAAAAAACTAGCACTCAACCCCGCAGTTGAAATTAAAGAAAGTCATTTTTTTTTCATTTTTCTCCTTATATGAATATTAATTTATTGATATATTTGATAAAATTTATCTTATAAATTATATTACTAAATTTTTTTATATATACACAATAAATAGGGCTAAAAGTCAAATGTGGAATTGTTTCCTATTTACATTTTATTCAAGTTCTTAAATATTAATTTTTATAAAAAAGTTCAATCACTGATTGAACTTTGTTTAATATCTTTGATTGATTTTTTTAGAAAAAACCGAATAAATTATCAATGGTACTAAAATCGTTAAAAATGAACCAGCTGCTTGTAAATTACCTAACACCCCAGCCTGATAAACACCAACATTAATATATCATATTGTTAAATTGGTTAATTTAGTGCCTTTGACAATAAAATCAGGTCATAAATAATCATTTCATGTGGCAATAAAAGTGAAAATAATTAGCAAAAAATAAGCTAATTGTAATTTTGGACGATATACATATCAAATTTTTTCATATCATTTTAAATTATCGTTAATCATTAATTTTTGTCTTTCTAATGACGTTGCTTTAGCAACATTAAAGATGTAACCAAAAGTAAAAAAGTTGAAAATTGAATTTGAAACTACACTAAATACACCACCTCGTAAATTTAATCTACCAAGTTGAGTGGCTAAGGCTAAATAAATTGAAAATTCAGGAATTAAGCTAATTAAAAGAAAAAAATATTGAAAAATTTTTTGGAATACTGGTTTCATTTTTAATAAACCTGCAATGGCTAGTGAAAAAACGATAATACGTAGAATTATTAATATTGTAGAAAATAAAAATGTATAACCTAAGGCGATAAAAAATTCTTTACCAATGACCGTTTTAAAATTCGACCAACTTCACTCCCTTACCCAAATATAAATTTTACCCTCAATATATGAAGGTGTTGATAACAGTGCATACAATAATAAATAATATATAGGAAACAAAAACAGAAAAATTAAAAAACCAATTAAAATGTATTTAAAAATTTCTTTTGTGATACTTTTAAACATTTTTTGCTCCTTTAAACTTCATTTTATTGATTAATTTAATAATTTTTTGTTTAAATCAGGTTAATGAAGATGGTTGAATTAAAAGTGCTAATAATAACATCGACACTAAATAAATAAAACTAAAAAATGCAGCAGCGTAGCCTTTTTCGTATCGCAACGATGGTGATGAACCACCTCCAAAATATTTAATGGTATAACTAGTTAGAGTGTGCGAGTGATTAATATCGTGGTTGTAGTTTGCTCCTAAAATTGCATCTGGCAAAAATAGACCTGCATAAATAAAGTTAGTAAACAAAATTGAAAACATTACTTTATTTAATTCTGGAATATAAACATATCTGATTTTATGTAATAGTGCTATTTTATCTACTTTCATTAATCTAAAATATTTAGCATTAGCTTTATTGATTGCCGCAGCAAACAAAATTAAATTAAACGGTAAGGAACGCCACACTTGAAATAAAACATAATAAATTCAAATCGGTGTTTTATGATCGCCTGAAGTGAAGCCATATTGTTCAATATTAAATAATCTAAAAAACACTTTTTTTTCACCAAAAAAAAGCGAAAATGCTAAACCAACCGCAAAAGTAGAAATAAAAAACTGTGAATATAAAATACCTAATACAGTTGATTTTGCTTTTTTATGAATTAGTGATTCGATGATAATGGCAAAAACTAAAGCAAAAAATATTGATATTGCGGTTCCTAAAATTAAAACAGCACTTGTATTTTGAACCGCAGCTTTAAAACTTGGATCATCAAACACATTTCGATAATTTTTAAAATTAATTTGAACTATTTTGTGATTACTACGATATGGAAAAAATCTTAAAGATTTGTAAAACGTTTCGCCAATAGGGATTAATGTAAATAAAAGAACTAAAATAAGTAACGGAGATATTAATAAAATAATTTTCGCGATGCTTCAAGTGTTTTTGCTAAATTTATTCACACTAAATTTGGTTTTCATAAACTCTCTCTCCTTTGTTATTAAAAACCAAAACATCAGAGTTTAAATATTTTACATTAACTCTTTGACCAATTTCGTATTCGTCGTGATCCTTTAAAACAATAATTCAAGAATTATCACCACTAACTTCAATTCAATAGTGGATACTATCTCCAAAATGTTTTTTATCTATTATGCGATATTTGCCGTTTTTAACCGCTTTTAACCGCATTTTATTCTGTCTAATATAATAGTTAAATCCATTTTTAGATTCAATATAATTAATTTCAGGAGAACCGATAAATTTGGCTACAAATAAATTAGCTGGATTATCATACATATTTTTTCCACTACTATATTGTTGTAATTCACCTTTATTCAATAAAATAATTTTGTCACTAATTTTTAAAGCATCGTGTTGGTCATGAGTAACTATAACAATTGTTAAATTAAATTCCTTACGAATTTTTAATAATCATTCAATCGTTGATTCTTTAATTTTAGCATCTAAGGCACTAAACGGCTCATCCATAAATACTAAATTAGTTCGTTTAATAATGCCTTTGGCAAAAGCAACTCTTTGTTTTTGCCCGCCACTTAATTCATTAACATTTTTATACAAAATCTCTTTGATACCTAATTTGTGAGCAATCTCTTCAACATCGTTTTTGAATAAATTTTTTAATCGTAAATCATTGAGCATTTTAATCCGGTTTTTAAATTTTATTGTTTTAAAACTGAATAAAATACCCCAAATAATTTTAAAATAACGGAATTTTTTAACGATATTTTTAACATTAGGACTAACCAAACTACTTGCATAGTGTCAATATGTGACAAGTAATTTATAATTAATATTTTCACTAAAATATTTATCAAAATATTTAATTCTTGCTCCTTCTATTCATTTGTGGTAATTTTTTGCACTCAGTAAAATATTGTCAAAAGCGCTAATGTTTTCATAAATAGCATTTTCTTGCATTATATATGCTGTTTCATGAGTTTTAGGGTTATTTTTAATACTTATTTTACCTTCGGTTGGTTTCAAAAAACCTAAAAATAAATTTAATAATGTAGTTTTACCTGAACCAGAAGGACCAAGTAAAGAAACAATTTTATTACTTGGTATTTTTAATTCGTCAATTTTTAAATCAATATGTTTTTGTTTGCGGCTATATTTAAATTTTAAATTTTCAACGCAAATTAAAGAATTATTATCTTGGAAATTTTCATTTTTCATAACTATAAAATTATAAACTATATGTTTATAATAAATTTTTACGTTATAAGCATTTTAAATACTTTTTGTTTTAAAAAGATTGAAAATAAGTGTTTTTATCTTTAACATCATTTTTTGTAATAAAATAAAAACTATGATTAGAAATAACAAATATGATGCGATTGTAATCGGGGGTGGACACGCTGGTTTAGAAGCAGCATTTGCACTCGCACACCAAAAACACAATACCTTACTCATAACTTTTAATAAAAATCGTTTAGGAATGATGCCTTGTAATCCTTCAATAGGTGGTCCAGCCAAAGGAATTATAACTCGTGAAATTGATGCATTGGGTGGTATGCAGGGTTTATGGGCCGATTTAGCCACAATTCAATTAAAAATGTTAAATAAATCTAAAGGACCAGCTGTATGGGCACTACGAGCTCAAATCGATAAAGAAAAATATTCTAAAATAATCGCTGAATATGTTTCCAAAGAAGATTATCTTGATTTGCTTGAAGCAGGTGTGGAAGAGATAATAACACAAAATAATAAATTTATAGGTGTCAAACTTGATAATGATCAAATAATAAATGCGAATGTGTGTGTAATTACAACAGGAACATATATGGATTCAAAAATTTTACGCGGAAATAAAAGTGTAAATAGTGGTCCAGATAATGAAAAGACCACTTCTAAATTAAGCCAATCATTAAAACAACTCGGTTTTGAATTACAAAGACTTAAAACCGGTACGCCTCCTAGAATTTGATCTAATTCAATCAACTATGATGAAGTTGAAGAAGAAGTTTTAGAAGATATAAATTTAAGTTTTTCTTCAAGATCAAATGTAAATGTTCCTACACAATTAGCGTGTCATTTAACATACACAAATGAACAAACACATAAAATTATTAATGAAAATTTACATTTAAGTGCAATGTATTCAGGTTTAATTGAAGGAATAGGACCTAGATATTGTCCTTCAATTGAAGATAAAATTGTAAAATTTTCTTCTAAACCTCGACACCAGATATTTTTTGAGCCCGAAACCGCAGATGGTAGCATCACTTATGTTAATGGTTTATCTACTTCACTACCAATAGATGTTCAAGATAAAATTATTAGAACAATTCCAGGTTTAAAAAATGCCAAAGTCCAAAAATGAGCTTATGCGATAGAATATGACGCAATTAACCCAACCCAATTAAAACCATCGCTAGAAACAAAAATTATTGAAAATTTATTTACTGCTGGACAAATAAATGGAACAAGTGGTTATGAAGAAGCAGCTGGTCAAGGATTAGTTGCTGGTATAAACGCAGGTTTAAAGCTAGATAATAAAGAAGCAATAATTATATTGAGAAATCATGGGTATTTAGGTGTTTTAATTGATGATTTAGTGACCAAAGGTACTAAAGAACCCTACAGAATGTTAACTTCACGTGCTGAATATAGATTATTGTTACGCAATGATAACGCAGATATAAGATTAGCTGAATATGGTTTATATGCAGGAACACTAAATCAAAACCAGTACTCAAAAGTTATTGAAAAATATCAAATAATTGACAATGAAATTGAAAAATTACAAAAAACATTTTTATCATCTAAATCCACTCTTGCTCAAAAATATAAAATTTTTGATGGCATAACAATGTTGAAAGTTTTATCACGTCCAGATGTTGATATAGATGATGTAATCCCTGAATTCGAATATAAAAAAGAGTTGTCAATAATGGTAAGATTACACGGTTATATTGAAAAACAAAAAAATGACGCAAATAAAATGGTTAGATTAGAAAATCTTAAAATACCAAAAGACATAAATTATAATAATGTTAAAAATATCGCCACAGAAGCAAAACAAAAATTAATTAGCGTTCAACCTTTAACAATTGGTCAAGCAAGCCGTATTAGTGGCATTAACCCATCTGATATTCAAATGTTAATGTTTCACATCGAAAGTAAACATAATGAAAAAGATTAAAATAATAGCAGTTGGTTCACTAAATCCTGAATTTAAAAAACTTTTTTCGCATTACGAAAAAAGTATAGCTCGTTATTATTCTTTAACAGTAACAGAAATCAAAGAATTTAGTGAAGAAAAAAATATAGAAACAAAAAAATTTAAAGAAACACAATTGATAATAAAATCAATACCTAATAACTCATATGTAGTTTTGTGTTCTTTAAAAGGAAAATCTTATAACTCTATAAAATTTAGTAATTTAATCAATACATATACTGATTTAACATTCATAATCGGTGGGTCAGATGGAATGTGCGAAGCTAAAATCTTAAGCAACGAACAAATAATTTTTTCACATATGACATTTCCACACCAACTTTTCCGAATTATGTTGGGTGAGCAAATTTATCGTGCTGCTACAATATTAAACAATAAAAAATATCATAAATAATTTTATTTAAATCAAAAATAGACTCATTTTGTTTTGAGTCTATTTTTAAATTAACAATATTTAATTTACAACGTTAAATTAGAATTGTCTATTTAAATGAAAATTCAACTTCACTACGAAACATAGTCATTTTTGCTTGTAAAATATTTTTTTCATTTTTAGAAGCAACAATTTTTTCATAATTGTCAAATAAAAATTGATTAATTTTGCTGCTTAATAATTCATCAATATTATTGATTATGCCTCTTGCTCCCATTCGTTTATCCATTATTTTAACTATATAATCCACTAATTCATTTAAATCATTATTATAATCAATAATTAAATTATATTTATCTTCAATTTCACCGAACAAAACTTTCAATTTTGAGTGAATTATAGTTTTTATTATTTCGCGATTATGAATAAAATTAAATGGCACAATGTTTTTATTCCCAATACGGTTTAATAATTCCGGGCGATTAATTTTTTCAATAAAATGATTACGAACGTGTTCAATAAATTGCGAACGAACTAAAGGTTCATCGGCAAAATCAGCATCAATTTTATTAGTTCCAATGTTAGAAGTAAAGATGATAAAAGATTCAGAAAAATCAATTAACTCGCCTTTAGAAGATGTTAATCTTCCATCTTCTAAAATTTGTAAAAATTTATCTAAAATTTTTGAGTGTGCTTTTTCAATTTCATCAAACAATAAAATAGAAAAGGGATTCTCTTTTACCTTATTTGTTAATTCACCACCCGAATCATAACCAACATACCCAGGTGGAGCCCCTATCAATCTCTGGTCAGAATGCTCATGATTATATTCAGACATATCAAATCTGATTAATTTTTTTTCATTACCAAAAACAAACTCAGCCAGCGTTTTTGAAATTTCAGTTTTCCCTGTTCCTGTAGGTCCCACAAAAAACAAAATTCCTTTGGGCTTATTTTTAGATTGCGAATATAATAAACCATTTAAACCAAGAAATGAACTTGTTAAAATATTATAAATTTTATCAATTGCATAATTTTGACCTTTTACTCTTTTAATAAACTCGTTTTTAAGGTTTTTGATTTTTTCATAGTTTATTTTTTCTCATTGAGATTCTTTTTGATTAAAAGTGGTTAAATTATATCTATTACTGAATGTTTGTTTATTATCTTTAATGCGGGCAAATTGAATAATTTCTTTACAGCTTAATCCATCTGTGAGAGCACTCGCATTATTTAAAATTGCACCTTCAACACCTAATTCATTAACATCTGCTGTTCTAAAAAATTTTGATAAATTTTTAATAATGTTTTTGCGTTCATCGATATTAGGTTTTTTAATTAAAACCTCGGCGTATTCAATATTTTTGTGGTATATATCAAAAATTAAATTATGTGAATCTCTCATTATCAAAATTAATTTATCTTGCTTTTCTAATCTTCCGTGATCGTCTAAATAATGTTTTTTATTATTGTTATTTAAAAAAATTGAAATTAAATTTATTAAATTATCTAAATAATTATTTTGGTTGTTTTGATTGTTAAAAATACTGTCAGCAAAATCTATTACTCAAATACCAGGTGTGTGTTCGTATTCTAAATTCGCATCATCAATATTATTTAAAACCCTGGACATAAACTCATCTATATTATCAACATCATCAATTCTTTTGTAATTATTATCATTATCTTGATCTAATAAATTTAATAATTTATAACCAGGTGAAAAATATTCGGCTTTAGAATAATTATTATTACGGGCAAAATTTTCAATTATGTTTTTTATATCAACACTTATAAATTCATTATCTTCATTAAAGTAAGTATAAATATCATTAACATTACCTGTAATAGAAATAATATTTTTTTGTGCTAATTTGATTTGTAAATATTTTAGTGATTTAATCATTTTTTGTATTAACCTTCATTTTTCTTTCTTTACTTAAAGGTCTAGCACCCGAAATCGCTCGTGTAATAATTTGTTTATTTTTAACATAACCAAATTCATTTAAGTCTTGCTCTACATTTTGAGCTAGACTTCAACACATATGTCGTTCATAATCACCAATTTCGTAACTAACACTCCCGTCAAAATTCAAGTTTAAAGTAAAAGCATTGCCGTTTAGAGAAGTGTTTTTAAATTTGGATATAAATAAATATCGTGGCTTGGTTTTGTTTTGGTTATCTTTTTGAATAATAAATTCAATACTTTTGTTTGTATATTTGTATTTCTTGAATATGGTTGTATAGATTTTGTTTTTATTTAGTGCTTCATTATACTGATTAATAACTTCTTTTACGTATGGTGCATAGTCACTAAGTTCTTGATAATTATTAATAAACATAAATTCGTTAAGCAATGAGCCTTTTAATTTAGGATCAATTTTTTGACTTAAAACATAATTCTTTAACTCTTCTTTCAACGATGCGTGTTTTTCGGTGTCAATTGTTTCTTGTTTAATTTGGTCTAAAATCAAGTTAAAATTATCTGCTGTAAATTCCATTCTTGATTCTTCTAATCTTTGCAAAACCAATTTTGATAAAAAACCATTGCTGACAATTAAATTATTTATCAAATGTGTTCGTTCATTAACGATATCATCATAAGAAACATTGATTGACATATTTTGAACAATTTTAATTAAATTACTTTTTCGTAAATTATATTTTTGAATTAATGTGTCTTTATTGTCATAGTTACCATTTACTCGTTCGCCTTTAATTTGGCCAATATTAATTAATTCATCTTCAATTTGCTTAACTTGTAGTAATAACTTGTTAATTTCGTTTTTAACTAAATGAGAATTTATTAAATTTGATACATTAATTAAATTGTTTTTTATATCAGCCAATTCACGTTTTTCCGTATCAATATTAATTTCAAAACTAATAAATGCTGAATGACTCATTATTTTTTCTCCTTATTTTTATTATTTTTATTTGTTATTAATACAAGTTTAGATAAAAGTTCATCAATTTTATTTTCTAGTTTTTCTATTTTTGATAAAGTAAATTCATTTATTTTTTGCTTATAAAAATCGTCAGCATCATGGTGAGCTTTATTCAACCAATCTTCCACAATTTTCTTTAATTCTTTAAGTTCGTTATTAGGTTTAAATAATCCTAATAGCTTACCGATCATTAGTTCAGTTTTTTCGCGTTCTGCTTTAATTTTAAGTTGTTTTTCAATTTTAATTCTAAATCGTCCTAATAATGATATTTTATGGTCACATAAATTTCCTTCAATTATCAATTTAACTTCTCTTAATCATTTTTCATAATTAGGATAATTTTCGATTTGTGTAACATTTATTGGATAAATATTCTTTTCAAATTCATTTTTAAAAAATTCAAATTGTTCTTTAACTATTCGAGTGTTATCAATGTATTCACTTTTTTCTCAATTTTTATTTTCAATTCTATTTCTATATGAGTTTAATTCGTTTAATTTTTGATAAAAACTCGGGATATATTTTTCGGGTTCTCATTTTTTATTAAACAAAAAATTATTTTCACTATATTTAAAATTAATTAAGTTGTTCAATGAATCTCATTTATTAAAATTAACATCAACAAGGAAAGCGAATAAATCTTCACTTATTTTACTTATTGTTTTTTGTTTAATTTCAATAGTTTTACTCAAAATATCTATTTGTTTTTCAAAGTCATCAATATAATGAGTTTTTATAATTTTTTGAGCTACCAAAAAAGATATACTCTCAATAGAATCTAAATTAGAATTAAATCAAGGTTTGAACATATCATTGTTTATTACTTTGTCTAAATTTTCTAATAATAAATTTTGAATAAGGTTACTTGATTTAGCTGGTCGTAATTTTACTTTTTTGTCAAAAAGTTCATTAATGTCAATTTTAACTTTTTCAAAACCAATTACAGTTTCTTTTAGTTTATAAAAACTAACTTGAAAATTTGTTAAAAAAACAAAATAAAAATTATTTTCAGAAATAAAGGTGGACAACAAAAATTAACATTGTAAAGTGTTAATTTTTTGTACACAACCCATAGAGGGTGGGGTATACCCCACCAAAAATCAAAAAAACAAAAATTGAAAGGACTAAATATGTCAAGACATTTAAAAATGGAGGAATTCGATTTAATCTTTGAGGTTTACCAAAAACATGGAAAATCACAAGCTATAAAAACACTTTGAAATATCTCTCCAAAAACAAAATTAGTTAAGAAAAAATATCTTGCAGTAAGAATTGCTAAAATAATAAAATATTATAATTTAGGCGTGAAAGAAAAATTATTAACTAAAAAAGGCAAAGACAGAAAACCAGGTAGCGGAAGACCTAGAAAAGAACCAAATTTTGATTGAGATATTTTTGACAGAAATGATCTAATTGAAATCGCAAAAAGATATTATGAAATAACAAACCAAAAACCCAAAAAAGAGAAAAAAGAAGAAGCTAAAAATTTAAAAATCCAATTTATTAAACTAGCATTGTTTTTTAGTCTTTGTAGACAAACCATTTCTAATGCGAAAGTTAAACAAAATACAGAAAAAACAATTCCTCATTCAAAAATTATAGTTGAAGCATTTGAAGCAAATAAAGGCAGATTTGGCAGAAAAAAGCTAAGTATTTATATATTTAATCAATATAATATACACATAAATGACAGAACTTTAGGCAGATATTTAAATCAATTAAATCTTAAATGCAAGCTAAGACAAAAAAGAAAAAGAAAAGAAATTAAAAACACAAAATGTCAAATCTTAAATACCGTTCAAAGAGATTACAACGATAGCCAAAATAGAAATATTTTCGCTACAGATGTTTCATACATAAATGCTCCAAAAGATGTACGTGAAAATCACGTATATTTATCTGCTATCATCAATCACAAAAGTAAAAAAATTGTAGGTTTTAGATTAAGCAAAAATAATAATCTAGATTTTGTTTTAGATAATATTAACGATATTCAAAACGAAAATTTTGATAAATTTATCGTTCATTCGGATCATGGTTTTCAATATACAAATCAAGAATACATTAATAAAATTATAAAATTCGGCGGGACAGTTTCAATGTCTAGAGTTGGCAATTCTTTAGATAATAGAGAAATTGAATATTGATTTGGTGTGATTAAAACTGAATTATTAAATGATTTAGATTACACAAAAATTACTTTTGATGAATTAAATGATAAAATTAAGGAATATATTTTTTGATATAACAACGAAAGAATACAATCAAATTTAGGATGAAAAACGCCACAACAAATTGCTATGGCGTTCGCTAATTAAAAATGTTAATATTTTTTGTCCATGTTTATTCGCTCATTTAATATTAAATTTAACGAGTTGATTTATCATATGCCACACCAGAAGCAGCAGGTGCACGAGATTTTTTGCCTGTAATCATTACAATTAATAACGATAATAAATATGGTATTACTTGTAATAATGATTGGTATGGTCTTAATTCTGGAATAAATGCACCCGAAGAGAATGAAATTGCGTATAAGAATGAAAATAGGAATGAAGCACCACAAACGATGAAAATATTTCATTGACCCATAATCATAATCGCTAGTGCTAAATAACCATAACCTCTGACATCTCCGTTAAATGAAGCGCCAAGTGTTTGTGAAAATATTGAACCTGCAGCGCCGGCAATTGCTCCTGAAATAGCAATTCCTTGTCATTTATAACGATTAACGTTAATTCCGGCCACATCAGCAGCTTGTGGATTTTCACCTATACTTCTAAATCTTAAACCTCATTTGGTTTTATATAACGCAAAAGCTGATAAAGCAATAATTAAAATAGTTATTACCATTTTTCACGAAATAATTTCTACTCGTTGCGATTCTAAAACTTGAATAACGTAACTTAATTCTTGAATATTATTGACTGGTTTTTTATTACCATTGCCAAATATATCTAATAAAATTATCGCAATTCCAAAGGCTAATAAATTAATTGCAAAACCTGATATGGTATGCTCACTTTTTAATTTAATAGTTGCAAACCCATGTAACATTGCAAATGCTGCGGCAGCTGTCATTGCGATTAATGTTGCCGGTATTTGTCAAAAACCATTGCGAGCAAGTGTGCTTGATTCGCCAAAGATTTTATTTAAAATGTCACTAAATACTAAATATGAAACAGCACCCATTACCATCATACCGTTAATACCAATATTAACAATCCCGACTTTTTCGCTAAATAAACCACTAATTCCGCCTAATGTGAAAATACAAAAGAAAAGAATTAATCAACCATATGTGTCAACTACTAATTTTAACGACATTATTCTTCTCCTTTACTTTTTAGGCTTTTTTTAAATAACATAAATCTTTGTTCAATAATATTATTGTAAATTGCGTGGAATTTAGCTTTAATTGATTTTTGTGAGGCAATTTTTTCTTGTTTTAAATTGAATTTTTTATTTGCACCTAAACTATTCATTTGTGAATTTAATTGTTGTTTAAGGGTGTTTATTAATTCAAAATTTTCAATGGTATCTTTTTCGCTATTTTTGTAATTCATTGCTGCTGAAAGATATTTATTAGTTATTTTATTAATTTCATCTTTAATTTGGCTAACACGTTTTTTGTTTGAAATTTGATTTTTATTTAATTCTACATAATGAGCTAATAACGAATTAACTGCTTGTTTAACTGAAGAAAATGCTGCAAATTCTTTTTTGTGAGCAGCAATTGAGTGTTGAATTTGTTGTTTATATTCTACAATTAAATCTTGATTTTTAGCTTTTTTAGCTTGGTGTAATAAGACTTGTAAATTATAGATATTCTCGCCGTTAATGATACCTATTTGAGCTCTTTGGCTCATTACATTATTAAATAAAATTGCTTTTTGGTATTTTTGTTCTGCTTTTTGCAATTTTAAATTCATTTTGTCATAATTATTTTCATTAACATTGTACTCAATATTATGCTGAAATAAATCGTGTCGATATGTTAGTGAAGCACGTTTTTTTTCTAACATATTTAATTTACGGTTGTATTTATAACGTGGATCGCACATTAAAGCAATTGAGCGTGAAATTCAACGTAAAGGTTTAAAGTTGCTAAACATAATTGAAGTAGCAGCTAAATATAAAATCATTGAAGTAATTACGCGTAAATCTTCAGGTTTTAAATTTAGTGGGAAATTTTGAATTGTGAATTCAGATGAGTATAATGCTGTATAAAATAATGAAGAAAATATAATTCCAATTGGTGAATTAAGTGCCAATAAACTAATAGCAATTGATTCAAAACCAATAATTAAAGGTTGAGTTATTTCGTTAAAGACACTGTTTGGTCCTACTACATAATGATAAAAACCTGCTATACTTGCTATCATAGCCGAAAAGGCTAAAATTAGCATTGTCAACATTTTATCATTAACACCCATATATTTACCATTACTTTTGGCAATTCCTTGCATACGAATTTTATAGCCTAAACTTGTAAAATTAAACACAAAAGCAATCAAAATCACTAATGTAATTAAAGTAATGATACCACCAATAGCAAAAGCGTTTTTAACACTTTCTGAAATAATAGCAAATGTAGAATTAACTCCGGTGTTAGTGTCATCAAAATAAGCACTAATTTGTTCAGGACTTAAATTAGGTCAAATAATTGGAGCAGATTTTTTTTGGAATAAAATCATTGAAATTCCTACAACAATTCAATTTATCATAATTGTTGAAATAACTTCATGAACATTTAAATGTGCCTTAAGAGCACCTGAAATTAAACCTACCACAAAAGCAAATAACATCGAAGCTATTAGAGCAGCAAATAAAATTGAAACTGGAATTTGTTTAGAAGAATTAAAACCTAATTTAATAAAAATTCCAAATGATGTTGCTCCTGAAATCATCATTTGACCAGGAATACCAATATTGAATAAACCAGCTTTAAAACTCAACGCACAGGCTAAAGAAGAAAAACCAAAAACTAAAAAGAAATTAATTATTGTTTTAGCTTCGTTTGTTCTAAAACCTTCAATAACCGCATTAATAATTTCAAAAGGATTAATTAAATGCTGGTCAAAAATAGCCTTTTTTAAAAATATATAAATAAAGGAAAGGACGATTCCAAAGAAAAGTGCTCATAGTGATGAAGCGACTTTACGCCCAGTGGATTTTGTTTTATCCATTTTGATAAAATTACTCATTTTTTGTGAAAAAGTTCGTAAAGTTTCATTGAAATTTTGTTTTGTTTTCATTTGTTTCCTCCTTTCTATTTAATTCAAAATTATCATAAATTTGTTTAAATGTTTTTTTAGCATAACTTAATTCTGCTTTTTTAGCATGTTGAAGTTTAATTCGCTGTTGACGAGCAATTTTGTAATTATTACTTAATTCAATAATGGCGTTTTTGTCAACATCTTTAGAGCGTTTTGCAATAAATAAACTAGATTTAATTGAGGATTCTTTTAAAAAGGCTTCTTCAAATAAATTGGCATATTTTTTTTCAATTAAATTAAGATAGGTATCTTTTGATTCTTCGATATCAGTTGGGTTATATCAATTTTGATTTTGCTCACTAGTCGATGAAGACATGAATTTACCAATTTGTTCGCGTGTTGTTGTTTTAGCTTGTTTAATAGATAAAATCTTACCTTCATTAATAACAGCTATCGTGTCAGCTAAAGCCAATACTTCGTCTAATTCATACGAAATTAGTAAAATTGCTTTTCCTTTTTGTTTTTCTTCTAAAATTTGTGTGTGAATATTAGTAATAGCACCTATATCCATACCACGGGTGGGTTGAACAATGATAATAAAATCATGCTCAAACATCATTTCACGGCCAACGATAAATTTTTGTTGATTACCACCCGAAAGTGAGCGAGCAATACTTTTAGCCCCTTGTGAACTACGTACATCAAATTTATCAATAATTTCGTCAGTAAAATTACGTATTTTTTTATTTTTAAATACGCCGGCGGTTTGGAAATGAGGATCTCATAACCTACGAATTACTGCGTTTTCTTCGATTGTAAAATCTAAAATTACTCCGTGGTGATGGCGATCAGCGGGAATATAAGCCATGTGTTCTTTGCTTCGTTTTCAAGCATTTAATTTAGTTATATCTTTAAGCTCATATTGATTATTTTTTTGATTAAACACTCTTAAATGAACTGAACCTTTTGAAGGTTGTTCTAAACCACCAACAATGTATTCTAATTCTTCTTGTCCATTACCTGAAACTCCAGCAATCGCAAAAATTTCACCAGCGTGGATATCGAAAGAAATATTTTTTAAATTTTTGTGTAATTTATGAGTAGTGATGTTTTTTAGTGAAAAAACAACATCACTTTTAGTGTTTTGTAAATTATTTTTAATTTCAACAACTTCATTACCAACCATTGCTTTAATAATTTGATCTAAAGTTGTTTCTTTCATCACGAAATTGCCAGCTACTTTACCAAGCCTTAAAACAGTTGCTATATCAGCTACTTGTTCAATTTCTTTTAATTTGTGTGAAATAAATATTATTGTCTTGCCTGCTTTTTTAAAAATTTTAAATGATTCTAATAATCCTTGAATTTCTTCATCGGTTAAAACAGCAGTGGGCTCGTCAAAAACTAAAATGTCATTACCTCGGTAAAGCATTTTCATTATTTCTACTTTTTGTTGTGTAGAAACAGTTGCTTCGCCTGATTTTTGAAATAAATCAAAATGTAAATTATAAGTATTTTGTAAAGCTTTAATTTTTTTAATCGCAATATTACGATTTAAAACTCCTGCTGCCGAAGTTCATTCTTCGCCAAGGATTATATTATCTAAATTTGTATAGACGTCAACTAGTTTAAAATGCTGGTGTACCATTCCAATACCAAGAGCATTGGCATCATTTGGTCCAGAAAAAAGCACTTTGCTGCCATTAATTAGGATTTCTCCGCTTGTTTGTTCATATAAACCAAACAAAATTGACATCAAAGTACTTTTACCAGCACCATTTTCTCCAATTAATGCGTGAATTGTCCCTTTGCCAACCGCAAAAGAAACATCATCATTGGCAATTATTCCGGGGAATTTTTTAGTAACGTTTTTAAATTCAACTGCGTACACTATGATGCTTTAAATAACGCAGCAGCAAGAGCATTCATTCTTGTATTTATATCTGAAATTTCTTCGCCAGATTTTGTGGCTTTATTTGAGTATAATCATGATTTAACATCTTCAGGTAAATTACTTGCAACTCGTTTTGCTTCGTCTAAAGCTTGTTGTGCTTTGACACCTTTTTCACCTTCAATGTAAGTTTTTGATAAATCTACTCAGTTTTCACTAAAACCACCGTTTAAGTGTCCGTCTGCTTCTCTAAGCACAAAACCACCTAATTCTTCTTTTGTTTTTGTGTTTAAAGCCACCGCACCTACTAAGTCATATGTAGATTGTCCTAGGTTTTTAAGAATAGAAGTAAAGAAAGCTGATTTACCTGATGGAGCAGCTAAAGCTTGATCTGTATCAACACCAACAATATATCTATTTTTAAATTCAGGTCTTCTCATTACTGAATATGTAGCTTGACCAGCAACAGGTAAAATCAATTTAGGATTTGTTGCTAAAATGTTGCTAATTGCTGTGTCTAATTGTGCTGAGTTAGTATCAAAACCAACACTTAAATCTACTGTGTTTTGTGTGGTGTGAACTTTTTTATTCTCATCTGTTTGTTGTTCATTTCAGTATAAAACACCTTTCATGAAACCTTCGTTAAAATCAGTTACACCGGCAAAATTTCCTCCACCAAATTGAGCAAAGGTTCTATCAGCTGCGTTTGGTTCTTCTGATAAAAATTTAGCAGCTGCATAACCAGCAGCAAAAGCGGCTTCTTTAGTTTTAAACTCTTGGAATATACCATGACCTTTTAATTCAGTTGCGTAGTCTGCCCCTAAAATAACAACACCTAATTCTTTCATTCGCGCAGCATTATTGCCTTCTTTGATAAATGAAGCAATTTGATCACTATGTAAAAAACCTGGCATTATTCAAATTTTGTATCCACTATTTAAAGCTTGTGTATAAGCGTTTTTATAATTTCCGCCTGTAACTTCTAAAACATTATAGTTTCTTTGACTAATGTTGTTTTGTTTATCAACAAAGTTTAACAATCCTTCTCAAGCTGCTTGGTTAAATGATTTATCATTGATATCTCCACCATCATTAATCATCACAATTCGTGGAAGATCCTTTTTTTGGTCCGCTGTAGCCACTAAATTTGGATTTAATTTAATATTTACTACAGAAGTTGTAGGTGATTTGGGATGGTTGTAGATATTTCTTGAACATGCAGCAGCGATCACGGGTACAGCTGCTAATGTTGAAAAAACTCCAGTTGCCATCAATATAAATTTATTCTTTTTCATGTTTGTTTAAAAACCTCCTATATAGAACGCAATACACATATATTACGAGATATAGCAAAAACTATACCTATTTAAATTATAATAAATTTATATTTTTTGCTATTTTTAGAATTTAATATATTACGAAATAATTTTCACATCAAAATTAACAAAAAAAACGTGTTTTTAATAAAAAAAACACTGAATTATTGATTGATTTGTTTTTTTAAGTTAAATTTGAAACCAAAAAACAAATTTAATTAAAATTTAATTTTTTTATCTAAATGCTATTTAGCACCTTTTGAAATGTTGATTAAACTTGAAAATACTTTTGGTTCATTGATAGCAAGTTCTGACAACATTTTTCTATTAATTGTAATGTTTGCTTTTTTAAGTCCATTAATAAATAATGAATATGATAATCCTTGTGCTCTTGTTGCTGCGTTAATACGAGCGATTCATAGTTTTCTAAAATTACGCTTAACTTGTTTACGGTCTCTAAATGCGTAAGTTCATGATTTAACAACGGCTTGTTTAGCAACTTTATAGCCGATTGACTTATGTCCAAAATAACCCTTTGCTAGTTTTAATCATTTTTTTCTTCTAGCTCTTGTAACTGTTCCGCCTTTAACTCTCATAGTTTTCCTCTTTTCTTTTAATTAAATGTGCTTATTAAAATAAGCCTTTGAATCTTTTGATGTCAGATGGGTGCATTTGAACAGATTTACGCGCTTGACGTTTTTGTTTAGTTGATTTATTTTGGGCTAGATGTGAACGATAAGCTTGTTCTCTTAAAACTTTTCCAGTACCAGTAATTTTAATACGTTTTTTAAGAGCACTTTTTGTCTTCATTTTAGGCATATTTACTCCTTGTGATTATTCTTGTTCATCTAATGATGATTTAGAATTATCTTCATGTTGTGTAGTAATTTTATCTACTATATTGTTTTCTTTTTTATATTTAGCAACTTTAATTTTATTTGGTTGTAAATACATATCAAGAAATCTATTATTCACAAGCGCTGCTTCTTTAGCAACATCAGCTATATCATCTAATAAAGCAAAAAAGCGATTAATTGTATCATGACCTAATTCGGGACGTGCCATTTCACGACCACGGTATTTTAAACTAACTTTTAAGCGGTCGCCATTTAATAAGAATTCTCTTGCTTTACGAGCCTTAACTTGTAAATCGTGTTCGCCAATCATTACAGTTAAACGAATTTGACGATTTTGAATAATAGTTTGCTTTTCCTTGGCAGCTTTTTGTTTTTTCTTACGATCATATTTAAATTTTCCATAATCTAAAATACGAGCAATAGGTTTAGGTTCAACACTAATTAGAACTAAATCCATACTATATTCACGGGCAATTTGAATTGCCTCTTTGGTTGGTTTTACACCAATTTTTTCGCCGTCAGGTCCAATTAAAAAAACTTTGGCAAATGGAATATTTGAATTAATCATATGTTCAGCTGCTGGTTTTTTATTTCTAGTATTTGCTGGTTGTATAGTAACTCCTTTATAATAGATAAATATGTTAATTTTGAACTACAGATAAAATAAATTTTAATTGTAGCTAAAACCCAAGACTATATGGTCATCAGGTGAGATTAAATCTACTTTCTGCAATTAAATATTGCTAATAAATTCTAACACATTTGTTTTAAAAATCAAATTTAAATTCACAAAAATTAAATAATATTTTTTGTTCAATTTTACAAAACAAACGTTACTAAAATTGTGTCATTTTGTTTAATTATTTCATAACTAAATTCATCTTGATGTTGGTTTAAATATTTAATAACCTCATTCCACAAATTATTATCTTCACTGTCAACAAACACCAATTCTACGTCATTTAAACCTAATTCTCATATATAATCTAATTCTCTTTGCATTGCTTTTATTGCGTGAGAAAAATTATTGTGGCTTGATAAAATTATTTGTTTCATACTCTCCTTTATTTTCATTTTTTATTTAATATTCACGCATAGATGCGCTTAATTCTTGAAGCAGTGTAGCGCTTAGACACACACGCTTGAATAAAATCATCGTAATTAGAATGATATATATTTTTTAAAAATAAATTTTCAATTCCTTCGCTTATTAATTGAATTTTTTTAAGTTTAGTAAGTGGCGTTGATAATAAAATTTTTTTAAATTTTAAATAATCATTTTCAATAAAACGACCTTTTTTAATTTTCATGGGGCTATAATGCGAAATATCTTCATTTTTTTTTATTTTTTGACGCAACAACGAAGCTGAAGCGTATTGATTTAATGTTAGTTGTGAGTGAAAATCTATATTGCGCTTAATTGAAAAAATTTTGATATTTAAATTATTGTTAATGATTGTTTTGACATATTCAAAACCTAAAATATCATTAGGCAAAGTATAATTTTTGCCACTAATTTGTTTTAGTGCTAATGCAAAAGCTTTAGGATAAGCTAATTTTTCTTTTTTTAAAAAGTAGCGAATGTGTTGGTTAAAAAGATCAAGATGATTATTTAAATAAGTAGCTAAATCAATCATTTGTTGCACATCATTACTTTCTGAGCCAAAAACAATTTTATCTACTCCTACTTGATTTAAACGCATAATTGCGTTATAGGCAAAAATATGAGCAGCTTGCACACTTTGCTCAAAACTTAATTTAATCACTTTACTAACCCCGTATTTTTTTGCGATTTGTTTGCGTTTAAAAAAACTAGTAATTGTGTATTCACCACGTTGAGAAAATTTATCACTCATGACAACTACAATTTTTTCGTTGGGAAAATTTTGCTTAATTCAATTTATTTGACGAATATGCCCGTTATGGAATGGATTATATTCTGCTACTATTCCTACCATTTTTCTCCTAATTTTATTTATTATATTGCAAAATTAATTTATAATATTTAAGAATTTGCCCAAGTGGTGGAATGGTAGACACCGTAGACTCAAAATCTACTGCAGCGATGCGTGCAGGTTCAAGTCCTGTCTTGGGTACCAAATGTCTAAACACCAAAAACAGCATTGCTGTTTTTTTATTTTATGGAATAATTTTAAGCAAATAGTTTTTTAATTAAGGAGGTCAAATGAATAGCAAAATAAACAAAGAACAATTAAGTAAAATTATTTGAGATTCAGCTAATAATGCTAGAGGCAATATTTCACAAGAACAAAATAAAAACTTTTTATTAAGTTTGCTTTTTTACAAGTTTTTATCACAAAAACAGTACAATTTTTTGATAAATCAATTAAAAGAATATGTTGAAAATCGCCAGCCTAATTTAGACGATATTAACGCTTTAAATGATGAAAATTTTGATGAGGATGGCAAAAACAAAACATTCAATTTATATTCAGAAGGTTACCAGGATATTATTGAAGCATCTAAAATTGAATTAGGTTATTTCATTAAACCGCGTTATTTATTTGAAAATTGGGCAAATAATAATACTAAACTTGAAATCAAAGAAATTTCCGATGCTGTGCAATATTTTTATAAAAATTTATCTGAACAAGATGAAATCAGATCTTTATTTGAAGGTGTATTTGATGCTTATTCAAATGATATATATAAATTAGGAGATCCAGCTAACGCAACTAAATATTTAAATAATATTTTAGAAAAGATTAAATTAATTTCAGTTGAGCAACAAGATTTTGACGTATTAGGTTATATTTATCAATATGTAATTAAACAATTCGCTGGTCAATTAGGAAAAAAAGGGGGAGAATTTTTTACTCCTAGCGAAGTGTCACAATTAATGTCTGAAATTGTAGCCCGTCATCTACAAAATCGTCAAAATATTTCTATATATGACCCTACCTCTGGTTCAGGTTCATTATTAATTAAACTTGGTGATATGTTTGCTAAATATTCTAAAACTAAACATAAAGTAACTTATTATGCTCAAGAATATAATTCAGAAACTTATACATTATCAAAAATGAATTTAATTATGCATGACATTAACCCTATTGATATTCATGTGCGCAACGCTGATACACTTAAAAAAGATTGACCTTTTTTTACTAAAAATAACGATGAATCATCATACCAGTTAAAAATGGTAGACGGTGTTGTTGCTAATCCTCCTTATTCATTAAATTGAGAACCAGATGACGCAATAGGAGATCCACGGTTTAGTGAATACGGTTTAGCACCTAAATCTAAAGCTGATTATGCTTTTGTGTTGCACAGTTTATACCATTTAGAGCGTGACGGTATAATGGCTGTTGTTTTACCTCATGGAGTTTTATTTAGGGGGGGGGAGTGAAGCTAAAATTCGCCAAAAACTAATAGAAAATGGCTATATCGACACAATTATTGGCTTGCCAGCCGGCATATTTTTTAGAACCGGTATCGCAACAATAATAATGGTATTGAGAAAAAACCGCATAAATCGTGATATTCAATTCATTGATGCTTCTAAATTATTTACTAAAGATTCTTCAACGAACAGAATGGAAGCTTCGCATATTCGTAAAATTGTCGATACATATATTAATAAATTAGATGTAGAAAAATTTGCTAAAGTTGTTAGTTATGAGCAAATTAAAGAAAATGATTTTAATTTAAATATTTCACGCTACATTGATTCTTTTGAAAAAGAAGATTTTCACGATTTATACGCTAGTTTACACGGTGGAATACCAAATTCAGAAATAAATAAATTTAAACTTCTATGAGATTCAATGCCTAATTTAAAACAAAGTTTAATCAAACCAATTGACAATCAATACAGTGATTTTATTGATAAAAATAATATTTATCAAAATATTATTGAACACAACGATACAAAAATTTATTTGCAAAAATACACTGATATAGTCAATAATTTAAATGAGTTTTTAAGTTCTAAATTAACAAACTTACAAAGTATTAAAAATATTAATATTGAAAATTTAGCAGATGAATTTGATAATTTCTTTTTTAATCACGCTGCTGAAATCAAAATAGTAGATAAATACGATTTATATCAACAAGCAATTAACATATTCAAAACAATTAAAAATGATTTATATGCAATTTTGGCTAATATTGAACAAAAAAACAATTCATATGATAATGTTCTTGATAATGATTTTATTGGCAAAAAATATTTTACAGATGAATGAAATCAAATTAGCGCTTTAAAAGCTGATATTGAAGAAAAAACTTCACGCATCAAAGAAATAGAGCCTGATAAAAAAGCAAAAGATACTTTAACAGAAGAAGAACAAAATGAGTTAAAACAATTGCAAAGTGAAGAAAAAGCTTTAAAAACAAACTTAAAAACTCTAGAGCGAAATTTTGATGATAAAAAAGCATCAAAAATTAGTACATTAAATGAAACTCAATTCATTGAATTATTACATATGAAATGAAGTGAGGCACTTTCAAAATCAATTCTAGATAAAGGTAATGATATTGTTAATAACGAAATAGCAAAATTAGAAAAATTAGCCCAAAAATATGATGTAACTCTTTCACAAATAAACGATCAAATTAAAGACAATGAAAACGAACTAATTCAAATGCTTAAAGAATTAGAAGGTGATGAATATGATATGAAAGGGATTAATGAGCTAATAAATTTATTAGGTAAAAATAATGAAAAATAAATTAATACCTGATATTAGATTTAAAGGATTTACAAACGCTTGAGAACTAAAAAGGTTGGGTGAAATTACTTTAATCAAAACAGGTGCAAAAGATGCTAACCATATGATTGAAAATGGGAAATATAATTTTTTTACCTCTGGAATAAATGTTTTTAAATGTAACACATGAAGTTTTTCAGGGAAATCCATAATAATAGCTGGCAACGGAGCAAATATGGGTTATTTACATAAAACAGATGGTTATTTTGAAGCCTATCAAAGAACTTATGTATTAAAAACACACAATAATGTATGAAATTTTATTTATTATGCACTTGCATCTACTTTCCAAAAATTTATTAACCAAAAAATAAAAAACGGAGGAATTCCGTTTCTCGTGTATAACGACATATCCGATTTTAAAATTAAAATAACAAATAACAGCGAGATTAAAGTTATTGAAAAAATATTTTTAACGTTAGAAACAAGCCTATCACTTCTTCAGCGTAAGTTAAAAATGCTTGAAAACATTAAAAATACACTACTTGAAAAGATGTTCGCTTCCTCAAAATCATTATATCCTTCAATCAGATTTAAAGGATTCACAAACGCTTGAGAACTAATAAATATTAGCAATGTTGTTGAATATGGTTTAACAGGCGGAACACCATATATACAAAATCCCGAGTACTATAATGGAAATATTCCTTTTTTGAATATTTCAGATATTACAGAAAATGATGGTAAGTATTTAACTAAAATCAAGAAAACAATATCGCTAAAAGCAGTTAAAAACACATCAGCAAAATTAATAGAACAACAACATTTAATTGTAGGAATGTACGCTTCAATAGGTAAAATTGCTATAAATAAGCATAATTTAGCAATAAGCCAGGCTGTTATAGCTTTAAAATTCAAAAAAACTTATGATTTAGATTTTTATTACTTTCTTTTTTATAAAAAATACATTAATAATGAATGAAATAAAGAATCTCTTAATGGTGTTCAGTCAAATTTAACTAAAAAAACGATATTAGATTTGCCACATAAAACCACAAATATTAAAGAACAAAACAAAATTTCAACTCTACTCAATTATTTTTATAAAATTGTATCACTTCTTCAGCGTAAGTTGATTTTTTTAAAAAATAATTGAAATGACTCATTTCATATGAAAGAAAGAATAAAAAAACTCTAATCATCTTGATTTGAGTTTAGTTTTTCTATATTTATTTGAATATTTTTGTTTATTTTAAACAAACATCTTTTTAAGTAGTGTATTTTTAATGTTTTCAAGTATTTTTAACTTACGCTGAAGAAGTAATACATTAGTTTTCAAATTTTCAAATAGTTTGTGTATAAAACATTGTTCTTTATAATTTGAGGTGATATTTAATGATAATTTTTCAACTTCTGACCAATTTATATATATTTGGGATGTTCCTTGTTTTATAGAGAGAATTTTATATCTTGTATGTTTAGAATACATTAAATAATAGATGTATTTTGAGTTATATTTTGTTTCATCTATAATCAGTCTTTGTGTTCTTTGATTATAAATAAATTTATCTGATTTGTCTATATATAAAACTTTCCCGAGTATATTTCCTTCCATAGTTTTATCATTTAAAACCATTACCAAATCATCTTTATTAAGTAAATAATTTTGCGAAATATTATTTTTATTAATTCTTAATAATTGATCGTTATATTCTCCATCGACACCATAACTGCCTATATTTATCACATTATATTTACCGTTTGGATTAAAATATTTTTCTAACGAAACTCCACCTATGCCTTTACACAATTCACCCAGCCTTTTTAGTTCTCAAGCGTTTGTGAATCCTTTAAATCTGATTGAAGGATATAATGATTTTGAGGAAGCGAACATCTTTTCAAGCAGCGTATTTTTGATGTTTTCAAGCATTTTTAACTTACGCTGAAGAAGTGATAGGCTAGATTTTATTTTTGTAAATAAATTCACTATTTTTTCCTGCTCATTTATTTTTGGAATTGTAAGTTTACAATTTTGAAAAAAAGTAAGACCTAATGTGTATCTTTGAATTCCTTGTGCATTTACTGCGAAATAATTTCTTATTTTTTGAGTTTTAAAATACCAATCTAAAAATTCATAATAAAAATTATTTTTACTTCTATATCTTACTAAATGATAAGAAAACACTGCATTTTTTAAGGTTTTTAGCGTTGTTTTGGCAAACCCAATTTCTTCAGGTGTTTCCGATGAAGGTGTTATAAATACATCGCCTTTTTCAACATTTTTGGTTGATAATTGTTCTCTTGTTGCTGTGTTTATTTTAAGGTTCCTTAACTCGATTTCAATGTCGTTAAACACATCCATATAATTCACTACACTAACTTTAAAGTCATTATCACGAATTACTTTGTCAACATTTGAACTTGAAAATTCACCAGCATCACCCAACTTTTTTAGTTCTCAAGCGTTTGTAAATCCTTTAAATCTGATTGAAGGGACTAATTTAGTCTTCATGAAAACCTCCTAAACATTATGGTGTTTATTTACAAATATTTTAATAGATTTACTTTTTTATACATTGTTTTGATTAATAAATTTTAGTAAACAAAATTAAGCATGCATATTATTTCTAAATGTTTTAATAAACAAATTTTTTATTTTTTTAAAAAATTCTTTTCAAAATCGTTCTTTTTTGTATAATAACCGTGTTATGTTAAATACTTTATCCACACGTATTTTCAAAAAAAATAATGACATCATGATTAAAATCGTGATTTTTTACTAATACGTGCCACAAGTATTTTACGGTGGCGAATTAAAGCCTACCCTGTAAATTTAATTAACTAAAGTAGGTTGCAAAATCTACTTTTAATTTTATTTACATAACTTAAATTGATCAATGGAGGTAATTAATGAAGAAAAAAATATCATTATCAATTTTAGCATCAACACCAATATCATTAATTGCTTTAACAGCCTCGTGCAATAATGATGCTAAAAAAAATATAAATAAGGAAAACGAATTAAAAATTATAAATTTAACAAATACACTTAAAAAAGCCAATAAACAAATAGAAAATAATAAAAAAATAATACAAGAATTAACAACTCAATTAAATTCACAACAAAACCCAAATTTAATTAAAGAGCAACAAATAAACGAGCTTGAAACGCAAACAAATTTACTAAATAAACAAATAATTGAATTGAGAGGTAAAAAAATCCAAAAAAGTGATGTTTCAGCCAAAAAATTATTAAACTTTTTATCTAATTTTTTAACCGAAGAATTTCCAAATGAACTATTAAAACAATTTCCTCAAAAATATGAAAATGAAAAATCAGTTCTTAATCAAATTAAAACCAGTGTTTTATCAACATTAAAAGAATATAATAATACACCTGAAGATATAGAAAATTTCGTTAATTGACAGCAAGTTATTATGAATATTTTAGAGCGAACATCAGTTGTAGCTAATTATGTTAATAGTGGTAGTGATATTGTTTATTTTCCTATAAAAGCAAATAAACAATTAGCTATGTTATTTGAATGAAGAATAAAAGATATTGACCGCTTAATTAGCGCTATTAAATTAAACGATGATACCATTTATAATTCAAATTCAACAGTTCAAGATGGTAAAAATCAAAAACAAACTCTCATTGATGAATTACAAACATATAAAAATGAATATTTAAGTGCTCAAAACGAAAAATTATTAATGAATCAAATTGCTAGTTGATATAAATTAGAGCAAAACACTTCAACTGCTATTGTTGGCAAATTCATTAATGTTGAATCGGCAACTGATTCTATTACAAATCGTCATTTTTTAGCAAAATTTAAAGTAAATCCAGATTGAACCGTTTCTGCTTTTCCGATTTATCAACACATAGTTAATGAAGAATTTATAAATAACACCAAACAAAAATTAAATGAAGTAAAAGAGTATATTATTGAGTGATTAAATAAAGAAAAACAAACTCCATTTGTTCGATCTCTTCGTTTTAATAAGCTTTATCACCGATTAGTTTCGCTTTTAAATACTTTGATTTCAATTACTTCTGGTAATAATGTTAAATATAGCAATTTTGAATATGAAAAAGATGTTGATTTATTTGTTTTAGAAACTAAACTATTATTATCCGATTTAAAAACAACAGAATTTCAAAACGAAAAAGCACAAATAGATAAAATCGTCGATGATGCTGTCAATAGTAATGGTACTTTATGAACTTCGTTTGCGAATAAAAACAATGATAAACGGAATAGTGACCAAGATAATTATGAAAAAATGTATAAAGATTTCTATAATTATTATAGGTTTAAAATAATTGAATTAAGAACTATACCACATTCAAATTTCCAAGAATCATTTGCGAGATATGTACAATATTTAACATTAGTAAATGAAATTAATCACGCCTATAAATTAATGGATTTAAATATGTTGTTAGGCGTTGATATTAACGATAATGAATTTAAAACATTAACTAAATATGATAGTACCGACGATATTGATTTAAAAATTGAGCAACAACAAAATAAAATAAATTTATATAAGCAGGCATTAAGTACAAAATGAGAATTAATTCAAAATTTATTGCAAGAATACACCAGTTCGGATAAACAAAATGCTTTGTCTTATATTAATTCAATTAATCTTAAGGCAAATGATTTCAAAAATTTATTGTTTGTTAATTTTGATGAAAATGGCCAGTGAAATTCATTTTATTCTGATGATGCAATCATACAAATGAAAACTGAATTGAATGAATATTTTGATTTTGTAAATCAAATTAAACTAACAAGTGAAACAAAAGAACTAAATGCGTTAAATGACGATATTGAAAATATTAAAATCAAATCGCAACAGCTAAAAACTAAATTTTTTGGTAATAAAACTACACTAGATAACGAGCAAGATTTAGAGTTTAATTCACAAACATTGTTTGATCAATTTTTTGATAATTTAGAAAATGAAGGCTATGACACATTCGGTGAAACATACAATAAACAAATCCAATTATTTAAGGATGTAGCGAATATATTCGCTGAAACACGTAAATTAAATTTAAATGATCAAGAATTCAACGCGATGGTTAATGAGATTAAAAATGAATTATTGATTATTAAACAAAATGCAGAAAGAGTAAAAGAATATAATAGTTATTACGATTGAAATATTGAAGGTGATATTGTAAACACTATAAGAGACGACATTGTTGATAATTTATTCTGATTAGAAAAAAAATTAACAAATTTATTTAATTTAAATAATGATAATAACACCGACAAAGACGAAGTTAGAGTTGAATTAGAAAAAATTAAATCACGCTTAATGACTTTAATTAATGAATTAGGAGACACAAATAAAACAAATGAGTTAACTTCATCAATTAAAATCAGTATTGACACAGCAACTCAAATAATTCAAACACTAAAACAACGGAAAAAGAAAATTCAAAACATGGCTAAACTAATACCTATACAAGAAGTATTAGTATTGATTAGATATTGAAATAATACTCAAAAACCAAAATTATTAGAAATAATGCCAAAAAAACTAACCGATCATAATACACACAGCGTATTAAGCTCAAATGGCGGCCAAGACCGAGACATTGTTAACTTTTTTCAACAAAAAATGAATAACATAGACGAAGTTGTTTCAACCAAGTCAATAACTTCAATTCAAGCAGATAATTTTAATTATGAAGATAATACTCAACAAAATAAGTTGTTTACTGAATTTAAAGTTTTAGAACAAGCATACGCTGTTGCTTTGTTAAACTTTATACAAAATAATAACGACACTGAACAAGAAAACTTAAAAACAGCAGTAAGTGACTCAAGAACCAAATACTATCAATTTTTAAATTCACTAAAAGATAATGGAGTGATTTTAGACAATAAATATATTAGAATGAGTGCTGATAGATATGTAATTGAGCAAGATGCTGATAATAGATTAACACCTTTTGATTTATTGAAAAAATATATAACATCAGCCAGTGTTAATGAAATAGTAACCAAATTATATAAGGACTATATAAAATAAAAGTGAGGGGATATGAAAAACAATAATAAAAAACCCAAAAAAGCATTCAATTGGAGAACATTAGTGTGACCTAAATACCTAATTTCGTTAGGTATTGTAGCTGTTGCTGCTGGTGCAACTATTGGAGTGCTTAAACATAATTCAAGTAATCCTACATTACAGCCAGGAACTGAAGCCAGTGGTTTAAGTAATGAATTTTTAGATTTATCTAAAGAGCCAAAACTAACCTTTGTAAATTCGGAAAAAAATAGTGAAATAGCCACATTTGATCCAAATCGCGGCGAGGATGGAATTGTTAATTTTCGTGGAAAAGAACTATCTTATAACGAATTTTTAAAACAATATTATGAAGCTAATAGAGCTTATCCGTTTTTAAACATTAGATATGGAATGTTTGATTTTTATAACGAATATTTAGAAGCTGTTAGTGCTAAGGATTTTTATTCTTTTACTAAATGATTTATGAAAAATGTGTCATGAGGCCCTGAAATCATTACACTTAAAGAATTTTCGATTGTTAAAGGTGTTGAACTACAAGGAAATAATATTACTTTAGGCTCGCATTCAAATCAAGACAAAGAATATACAACAATAAAATTTTTCCCAGATGCATTCTTTGGTTCGATTCCATTTTATAGCACCATTAGTGGAGCTGGAAATGCCAATGATTCATTACTATACAAAATTAATAAAAAATTATTAACTTCAGATGAAATTCAAACATTTTTAGATAAAGCAAGTAAATATAATGCCTTTAGCAATATTTCACTAAAAACTATTAACGCAAACTCATTTAGATGAATAACTGATATGCGAGCTTTAATTAATAAAAGCGTTTTTGCTGTTAAAGCTCAATTGCCTCAACAATATAAAAATGATGCATTTAGCCCAATTGAAACTGGAAGATTAAATGCTAGCTCCGAATATGTTTCAATTGTTGATGCCAATAGTTTTGAAGAAGCCAAAACTAAATTTGCAAATTTATTAAAAGAATATAGTGAAAAAGGAATTAAAGATTTAGATACAAATATAGATTCATATAGTTTTGAACAAAAAACTATTATGGGTATAACACGTGATTTTATTGAAGAAATTAAAGAAAAAAATAAAATTGCTGATAAATTTGTTCAATTAAACTTTACCGATGGCAAAACTTTTACAATGTTTAATCCAATCGAGGATGCTGAATACCAAAAATCTGCCGCTACTGCCGATGCCGATGCTGTTTGAGAAAAATCACAAAATGTACAAAGCACAACTGCAGGTTTTGATTCAAGCATTAAAGACTTTAATAATTTAAATAGTGATTTAGATGCTTTATACGCTAAATGGTTATCAGCAAACACACAACTTGAAAAAGCTGATTTTGAAACTTTTAAACAATTAGTGCTAAAACTAAAAAGAATTGATGATATTAAAGCCGAAATTGTTAAATTAAGCAATGATATTAGTAAAAATCAAACTAAAGAAGATGAAGCTATCGCAACAAGCACATCTGGTCAATTTAAAAATGTAGAAAGTTTTTACCAAAACTTAATTAGCTCTAATACTGAACAATTACAACAAGCTCAAACTGAATTAGCTACGCAAACCCAACAAGTGAATGCGTTAAAAGCTCAAATTGAAGCTGAACAAAATAATGACAAAGTAGTAGAATTAAAACAACAACTTTTAGAGTTGAATATGACTGTTGAAAGTCAACGTCAAAAAATAGATGAAATCAATGAATTACTAGTACGCTTTAACAATACTCTTGAGCAATATCGTAAATTACCAACACAAGATAAAGTTAGTGAAGTAAATCAACAAATTGCTACATTATTAACTGAACAAGAACAATTAAACGAGCAAATGCTTAAAGATGAAATAACTCAAATTTTGAATAAAGCAAACATTGAAAATGTTAGAGTTGATGCTCTAATTGGTCTAGAAAAACTTTATAATGAAGTAAAATCTTCGCAATTTAATGAAGCTAAAACCAAGTTTGATTCTTTATTCACTAAAGCACAATATATAGTAGAATTTAAAGCTGAAATTGCTAAATTTAGACCTCTTTATAAATATTATGAGAAATTTTTAGGTGGTGATTTTTTCGCAAAAGTTGAACCTGAAACACAAAATTTTGTGCTATATTCACATGATTTAGCGTTTAGTCCACTGCAATTAATTGCTATCGATCAATTAAAAGAAAATATTGAAAAATCACAAATTAATTGAAGAGAATACACAGATATTGATGGTTTTATTCGTTCACAAAGTGATGATGAATTAAAAGATTTTTATGTATATGCCCCTGAGATTCAAAGTGTTGGCAATGATTTTACTGCTGGTAAAGAAGCAATTGATAATATAGCTGATTCGATAAAAAACGAATTTGATTCTTTAGCATTATCATTTAGTGATGAGCCAAAATTAAAAGCAACTTATGAACAACTTTCTTCAGAATATGATTCATTAAATATTACTGATTTAGTTCAAAAAGTTAAAGATGAACTTGAAAAACTTAACCAACTAGCAAAGCAATTTGAATATTATGTGCCAAATTATGTAAAAATAATGACTTTAAAGGCAATTGTTCAATACACCAATGAACAAAATCAAGCTGTATTAAAAAATGAAATTTTAGATATTATTAATTCAAATGATGATTTAAAAACTCATTTATCTTCATTTGAATATGTCATTGATAATATAGATAATATGAGAAAAGATGCAGAAAAGCAAATTAGTGATTTTAATTTACGAGTTGCAGATATTATTAAATCGATTTATGACACATATTCAAAAATAATAACTAACAAAACCTCTTTAGATTCGCGTATAGAGCAATACAAAAAAGATAAATTAGCATTTTTTACACAAAAAATGAATGAATTGTACGCTAAAATCGAGAATGCTAACTTAAATGATGAGGCAATTAAACACAATGTTGAAGATTTAGTCAAAACATTTAGTGCATTAAGCGAAGATGAGGATTTAGCACCTATACTCGCTGATTTTAAACAGCCTCTAAAATATGTTAAAGATTTAGCTAACAAATTTAATTTAGATGATACAAATGAATTAATCAGGTCATATTTTATAATTGTAACAAGCAATGTTTACAAAACATTCACTAAAGAAGGTGATAATGTTCCACAAGAACGAAAATTAGTTTATTTAGCAACTTTATTTAATCCTGTTATTGCTTTTCAACAACATTTCTTTAAATTAAAATTAGAAAAATACGATGAATTCAATGAACTAACTCAAAATTTAAAAAATGAATTAGATGAATTAGAGCAAAATTCACCTGAATATAAACAAAAATTAAATGAATACACCGATGCACAAGCGCAAGCTAATTATTATCTTGCTCAAGCTCGTTCTTCATGATATCAAGAATTTGAAAACGAAGATGAAGAACAAAATGAAAATGCTCAAGCACAAGATTTAGCTAATAACAAAAAACTGGCAGATTTATTTAATTTAGAAACATTAAAACAAGCATATGAAGATGCCTATGAATTTTATGATTTAGAAGACGATGGCGAACATGAATATGATTTTAGCGAGGCAAATCAAGCTAACTATGAAGCAAATAGACAAATTATAGACGCGTATAATGCAGCTATTACACACTATGTGCAAACAAGAAATACATATAATGATCGTCGCGAAGCATTCGTTAAAGATATAACTGATAAAGCAGAAAAATTATTAAATATTGGTAATACACTGGAATCGTTTAAAAATGATATGAACGATAAATATGCTAACGCAATTAAAGCTACAAAAAATATTAAATTGACTAATAATGTTAAAAATGTAGTTTTAGATAAAATGTTAAATAGCGAAGGTTTAGAGTTGAATAATCAAAACCAATTAATTGTGGCGACTTCAAAAATTGAACTAATTGAAAAACTAACTAAATTAGGAATTATTAGTGCTAATGGCGACACCACTTCAACACAAGAATTAGCAAAAAATGCCAACGAAAAAATTTTAAATGTTCAATTAGACAATGTTTATAAAAAAGGTTCAAAACTGTATTTCACATTAAAAGAAGTTAGTGATAAGCGTGCTAATGATGTTGAAACATTAAAAACTATTAGATATGTTAAATATAATGTTGATGCTAAAGCAGATTTTGGCTTAAATGCCTTGGCTCTTGAACAATTAAAAGAAATGTTTAATTCAGCCGGTTATAAAGCATCAGTTAAACCAGCAGTAATTAAAGAAGAAGGAACCAAAATTGTTAAAGACAAAAATGGAAACGATCAAACAATTCCAACATACAGTGTTTTTGTTGAAGCATATGATGGTTTTAGCGATGAATTGTTAAGAAAAGTGCCTTGAGCTGCCGAATGATTAGAAGGCAAACATTTAGTTAAAAAAGTAAATGACAAAGGGGAATTTGAATACTCAATTGAAGATGGTAGATATTTAGGTTTTCAACCAGATACACGTATTGGTTTATGATCATTATTAGCAATGAATAATCCTGAATATAAAGGTTTATCAGTAGACTTTTTAAAATTTGTTGCAGCCCACGAATATGGACACCATATCACTTTAAATGCTGCCCAAGATTTAGGAGATAAAGGCCAAAAACCTCTATACGGTTCAGCATTAGTTCCGGGTTCAACACCAAATATTCAAAATTATTACTCGCGCAAAGTGTTAGATTTATACCTAAAAGCACGAACTCACCTAGGATTAAATTCATCACCATTATTGAACCAGCCTAATATTGTTTCTGAAAATAATGAAGGTGAATATCTACTTTATAATTTAGCAAAAAAAGATGGTGATCAAATTGTTATTGACCAATCAACATTAGAAAACGCAAGTGATATATGAGGTCATGAAATTGATCAAGAAAGTTTAAAAACAGCTTTAGAAAATCCAAAGCGCCGTTTCTTGCAAACTTATGAAGGTCTAGTTGAAGCAACTAAAGAGCGTCGTAAAGCATACGGTTTAGACAATGCAGAAGATAAAAAATGATTAGAATTGTATGACTTGTGATTAATGAATACTTTAGACCAAAATTCAGGAACACTAAACCCAACAAAATATTCAGATGAGCAATTTCCAGTTAAATACATGACGCAAAATGCCGACGGAAGTTGAAGCTTTAAAAAAGCATCATTAGATATGCTTAAAGGAATAGCTAAAGATGGTTTAGGCAACGATATTCAATTTGAAGTTTATAAAGGTGAAATTGTACCTAAAATTGTTGAAGGTGTGCGTAATGATGCAACCGGTGATTACACCACAATAAATAAAGTTTTAGTCTTTAATACTGATGGAACTCCAATTGTGAATGTGCCACTTGGTGTTGATTTATCAAGTTCAGATTTAAATATAAATCCATATTACCAATTAAGAAGAAGAGCAAATCGAAGTTATAATGCTGCTTTAGAATTTGTTAATAAAAAAATTAAAGATGCTTCTGACACCATAAAAGCCTTAATTGTCAAAGAATTCTCAATTAATGGTTGAGATTCAGCGACAACTAACACTTCACTTGTACCAAAAACGCAAATAGCTTATCCAAGTTATACTGAATTATTCCCTGATGTTGATAAAAACTACAATAACGTCTTATTAAAACCATATCTAGACCATATTCATTCTCGTAAAAGAGAAACCGGTTGATTAACACCAGGATATTTCTTTGCAAAATATTATGCAACAGATGGCGAATTACTTTATGATGTAAATATAGCAAATCAAGCTGTTAGAAAAGTTAGATTTTCAACACCATTAAACCAAGAAATATTCTATGTTAATCCATTTATTGAGGATGATGATACTGGGGCTGTAAAAGATAAATCAACTGTTTCTTTTGCTGATATTTTGATAGCAATGTATTTAGGTGAAGGGCGTAATTATTCAACTATTTCAGCTGGTGGTAAACAAGCATTATGACTTTCGCCAGATGAAATTTATTTACCAAATATCAAATTATCTCAATCTTTAACTGACGGGTTTTTAACTGGTAGTTTTAGCTTGCAAACATTAAAACAATTAAACCAACTTCCATATATGAATCCATTTGGTGCTTATATGAAAGAGATGGTAGGGCACAACTTAAGAAAACATATTTACATCATGGTTAATGAAAATGGTGATGTAGTTAATGAAAACCCAAGAGCAAAAGAATTTCCTGCCTTTTGAGAAATGCAAGCATTAAAAATAAATGATAATATCTTAGCTAAAGATGCTGCGGTTTCATTATTTAATTCATTCTACTCAACAGATGAAAATGATGTGCAACGCTTTGGCCACGAAATTACTTTTACAGACTATAATAAATTCTTTAGTTTTTCAAGTGTGGATACCACTAGAGCAAAATTAGATCCAAGCAAAAAAGTAGTTAATTGAGATATTGACTATGTAAAATCTAAATTTAGTATCGAAAGATTTGCTAATGCTTTAAGATCTGCTTTATCAACTTCAACTACACTTTCAAGAAGTGATAGAGAACGTTTAAATAAACTTTTTGCAGCTGATGGTTCGTATAATGAACAAGAAATAGCAAACGAAATAATGCAAAGATTTACTAGTTCTTCATTAGCTTTATTACAAAAAGATATTCAATTAGGCACAATTAAAGAAAAAGTAAATGCAAGTACTGATGACGCCTTGAGATATGGTTGAATTTTTGACAAAAATCTTGGTTATGGTTTATATAAATCTAATGACGTAAATGCTGATCCAGATGCGGTTGATGAAGAAAATTGAGAGATAAGTGTTAAAAAATTATTTGATACATTTTCAACTTTTGCGACTGAAAATGGTGTAAGTTTAGATGAAATGTCTTTATTTGACGAATTGATTTTAGATGATAAAACTCAAATGTATTCTACTCAATTACATTTTAGTTTCCGTCAATCTAACTTCACTATGAGAAGCATTTTACTTTCAATTGTAAAAGGCTTTACTAAAAAATCAAGACCTACTTCGGATGTTGAAGATTATTTCAAAACTAAAACAGAACGTAGATTTAATGAATTTTTCTCAGATTATACATACTCATTTGCCGAAGTAATTAACCGTGATAATTTACAAATTACTTATTCTCCATCAAATGTTGAATTTAAAAATTTACCTTCATTTTTAACAAATGTTAATGAATCAAATACAGGTTTAGAATATGTAATTGATGGAACACCTACTGAAAAATGAAACAATTTAAAACTTAATTTCACTGGTGAAGGTCGTACCAATATTCAAAATGCTATTACTAATTACGAAAATGCAATTGATGCTGAAGCTAAATTACGGGCTGAAAAATTAGGTCTAGATTTTGAATCTAATTTATTCGTTAATTCAGAGATTTTTTCAGATGATTCAAACCGTGCCTCAAGTTATTTTGGTCAATTTAAGTCAATAAATAATGGTTGATTTAAAGACCGTTGATACAGAGAAATGTTAAATTTCAAACTATATGATGACCAAGGACAACCAATTCAAGACGACACAATCAGAATTAAAGATTTAACTGGAAAAACAGTAACCAATCGTCCACAGGCTTATTGGGAATACTACATTCAAGCACAAGGTATTGGCGATAGAAACCTTTCAAATATTTGAAGAAATACTGATAAAGATGCAGTAGCATTATTCGGTTATTTAAGCAATGATGTAGTTGATAAAGCTGATCATTTAGTTTTTGAAGATTTACAAACAAAAGAAATTAAAACCTTAAAAATTAACAAAGAAAATAGTAGTAATATGTTCTACTATAAAACTCAACATGTTAATAATGAATCAGATCCAAATTCACGTCACTATTTAAAAGATGAAAAATACGATTATACCGACTCGAATGGCCATCATAGTGGTACCGGTTTTACTGCGTGAGTAAGTGATTATGCTATTATGTCTAATTATTCAAATAAATTATTAACACCAGGACATGAATACAAAATTTATTTTGCGAATAAAGCTGGTGAAAAATTAAATGTTGATTTAGGAAGCAACGAAAGTGTTTCAGAAAATGGTAAAACATTTTCTCAAGCACCAATAGCCGTTTATAAAAAAGATATTGATGGCAAAACTGTATCAGTAATAAAAGTTGGTTTCCAATTCAATGGAACAAAATAGGAGGAAAAATGAGTAAAAAATATTGAAAAACATTTACTTTATTGCCCTTGGCTATCCCTTTTGTAGCAATAGCTTGCAACAAAAATCAAAATGAAGATAATCAAGTCCAAAAATCGAGTGTTAGATTAAATTACAAAAAAGATTATGATTTTGGTTTAGCTACTAATCCTATCAACTCGTTAAATTACATTAAATACCCTTCGGTTAACACAATTCTTCCTTCTATTGTTGAATCACCTTTAAAAACTGGCCCGAATGAAGCTATTAAAAGAATTGCTAATATTCCTGAAATTCGTTTAGGAACATATCAAACTGAAGATGAAGGAACATTGGATCAATATTTAAAGGATAACCCAAATCCAGATAATTCAGGACGTTTCTATTCACTAGATAATTTTGGTTCTGCTCCGGGAAATATAGCTGTTGGTTTGAGTGACTATTTACCAATAAACGCAGTTGTCACGCCAAGCAATAAATTTCTTTCAATGAATTTATTGTTGAATGAAGGACAAAGCAAGTGGAGCAATGGAGATCCTGTAAGGGCTGAAGATTACATTGATGCAATGCATTATATTTTTGATTTAGAAACTGGTTCACAAAAACAAACAACAATGCTGCAACGAAAATTTAAAGCTGCTAATGAAGTGTTGCAAGCTCAACAAGAATATATTCAAAAATTTCAAGTTGCTTATAAAAATCCTTTTGCTTATCCACCTTTAAAACTAGTTAATGGTGAGTGAATTTATGATGTGTTTAATCCTTCTTATACTCCATGAGCTTCACAAGTTGAAGGTGATGAAGAAGCTGTAGCAAAAATTAAGGAAGCCGCGTTAAACTTTGGTTTTTATTCAGGTAGAATGTACTGAAATTTAGATAATGAAACAGTTATTGGAGCAATTCCTTATTCTCCTGATTTTAATTGAGAAGATGACGAAACAATATTAATGTTACCTAATCCTGAATATTCTTTAAGTTTGCATACTGAAAAAGAATTGGAACAAATACCACAAAGAGTTCCAACAAAAGTTAGAAAATATTTATATTTTGATCCAAAACAATCAATTTCGGATGAATTTACAAAAATTATTCAACAATCACACGAATTAAAACACAAATTAGGTAATATCACTTTTGATGAATCGAATTCAGCACCTTACCAAGAAGCAGTCAATAAGTTATATTCAAATTTATTGCCAAGTGGTCAAACAACACTTGATAATCCTTTTGTTAAACGTATTGAACCTAAAAAATATTTTAGAAATAGAGTACTGGCCTTAGATGAATACACATTAAGAATTGCTTATGATGATTTTGAGCCAACAAATTTAAATAGTGCTTATCAAGACATAACTTCAATTATAGTCCCAATTAATCGTCGCTTTGTGGAGTCAATAGGTGGTATAAGAGAATTTGGTTTGAAAAAAGAAAACTTTTTAACAAACGGTCCATTTAATATCGATGAATTAGTTTTAGGTCCGCAAGGTTTTATTCGTTTAACTAAAAATATTCGCTATTATTCGGCAGCAAAAACTATTTCTAATAACATAAAAATTTACTTTTCTAATGACCCAAATATTAATGCCGCAATGTACGACGATGGTTATATTTCAGCAACCAGAATACCACCAGTTTTACAATGGCAATACTGAACAAATAAAGAACACCGCCCATTTATGAACAAATCTAATGGATATGGAACCATAGCTTTGTCATTTAATTTAGATAATGAAACAAACCCAAATTCATATGTTAATGACCAAAATTTACGTAATGCTATTTATTATGCAATTGATAGAAATGAGTTATTGAATATAGTTGGTTGATCATCATCATTTCCAGTTATAACTTGAACCGCATTTGGTCAAGCTGCTTCTAGTTTTGGAGATGCAGTTGAATCTGGTTTTGAACATGATTATATGTATACAAAATTTGGTTCATACCCTAGCGGTGAGGAATTGAATAACGATAAAAATTATTTAAATAAATATATATTTAAAAAAGCCAAAGAAGAGGCTAAAGGCAAATCATGAGGCATTCCAATTCCGGTTCAAAACTATACACATATAGATCACATTTCTAAATCAATGAAATTTGAAACAGTAGATCGTACTGATAAAGGTTATCATTTAGATGTCGCGCGTGCCTTTTTAAATGAATTTAAAAAAGCCCATCCAAATTTAAAAAATGTTACTTTGAATTTTATTTCAAATTCAACTGACGAGCAAAAAAATGCTGGAATAGCTTTGCGTGATTTTATGAAAAAAGCATTTGGCGATTATGTTCAAATTGATATTAAAAATTTACCTGAAAATGTGTATGAAGATTGAAGAACTACCGGTAAATATGATTTAATTTATCGTAACTTTGATGCCTTTGGTAGTGATATTTATTCATATATAAGAGTGTTTTTAAAACCCGATGGTATTGATACAAAAAGTCAAAAAACAACCGGGTTTAGAAACAATCCATCTGGTTCATGAACTTATGATCAATACTTTAGATCACTAGGTTATTCGCGAGATGAAAATAACAATTTAGTAATTAAAGATGCTCAAAAAGCAAAAGAAGTTGAAGAACTTAAACAACGACTAAGAATTTTAAGTGCTAAAGTAGATGGACCTGATGTATGAGAAAAAATTGTTGATCTTTCAGTGGTTAAAAATAATGAAAGCGTGAATGATTATACTGAAAGACATTTAAGATTTTTCACTTCACAATTTACACCAGAAGAAAAAAAACAAGGCTGGAGCGAAGTTGTTGCTTTTGCTGTAATTGCAGGTTTTGAAAAAATTGTTAGAGAAACTGCACCAGTAATTCCGTTAATGGAAGTAGATACATACTGAGAAGTTTCACGTGTAAATGGTGCTTCAAGTTTATATAATTACTCATTACAATATGCGTATGACGTTGCTAACCCACCATTAGCCACATTACCAAAAATCATTAAATAAAGGAGGAAAAATGGAACAAAAAATGACTAAAAACATTATTAGTGAATCCGAAATGGATTTAACTAATAAAAAATATGTTCAAAGGCCATCATATGTTGATTTTAGCAATAAAATCAAGCCGCACATTTCTAAACTTGCGGTGATGTTCAATGTTAAGTCTCCTTTAGTTAAATTTTTACTGAGATTTTTAATTATTGTCTTTGAATTTTTAACAATAGCTTGAATAGTTATTACAATTACATTCTTTTTAATTAAATCTATACCTGGTTCAACTTCGCTAACACTAGGTCTAGACGAATCTACACGAAAAGCTGTTGAAGCAACATATGGTTTAGATAAACCATTGATTGAACAATATTTTATCTATTTACGCAATATTTTAGTAGGTAATTTTGGAGTTTCACTGTCAGTGTTTCCCGGACAAAACATCAACGATTTTGTGTGAATAAGATTTTATAAATCATTTCTAATTGGTATATTTTCAGTTATGCTAACTATAGTGATAGGAATACCAGTTGGAGTTTATGTTGGTATGAATCCAGATAAATTACCCGATCATATCGCAACTGTTATTGTTTCAATCTTTTCATCAATACCTTCACTGGTGTTTGCGTTATGATTACTGCTACTTGGTAGATTGTTGAATATTCCATATTTATATGTTGAAACTGATTTAGCAACATACATTTTGCCCGGTTTAGCACTTTCACTTGGTTCTATAATTGTTTATATAAAATATATTAGAACTGAATTAAACCGTGAATTAAATTCACAACACGCAAAATTCGCTTATCTAAAAGGTTTATCAAAATCTAGATTTGTATGAACTCATGCCCTAAAACCTTCTTTATTCCCTATTGCTACCTTTTTCCCTGTGGTAATATTTGGAAGTTTTATAGGTAGTTTATTTGTTGAACAAATATTCTTTATTACTGGTAGTGGTGGTTTATTGTTAAACGCTATTACTTCAAAAGACTATAACATTATTTTGTTTATGGTTACATTATTCTCATTAATAACAATTTTATCTTACACAACTCGTGATTTATTGTATAAAGCAATTGACCCACGTGTTAGAAGAGCTAAATAGTAAGGAGCTAATATGGCAATTTGAGCGTATAGAAATAAAACATCGCCAAACAATGAACATGGCAAACATTTAGCGCCGAATCGTTTTATTCAACCTTTAAACTATAAAAAATGAGAATTATTAGGGAATTTATTTGATTTTCACGAATCAAATAATGTAAAAAAACAACAAAATAAATGACTAGATTTTTTCTATCGTTTCTCTAGATCATTTGCGGGAGTTTTTGGCTTTGTGTTATTTATGGTAATAGTATTAAGTGCTATATTTATTCCATTTTTCACTAAAGATCCAGACAAATTGAGTATTAATGATAGATATCAAAACTTTTTTGAGACACCAGGTTATATTTTTGGTACAGATGCTTTAGGTAGAGATTTATTTGCGCGTCTTTGGTGAGGTTTGAGATATTCACTAGCTTTAGCTTTAGTTACAGCTGTAATTCAGGTTTTTGTTGGTTTATTGATTGGGATTAGTATGGGTCATTTTAGAATCTTTGATAAAATTATGACTTACATCATTAAAGTTATTTCAAATGTACCTTCAATAATTATATTAATTGTGATAACCATTGTCCTAAAACCAACATTTTGAGTTATGGTATTTGCACTAACATTTACATCTTGGACAGGTATTGCTAACCAAATGCGCTCGCAAGTATTAAGAGCTAAAACATTTGAATGAGTTTCAGCTTCTGCGATTTTAGGAACTCCAACCTGAAAAATATTATTTAACTATTTACCAGTAGTAATACCTCTATTAGTTACTGAAATAGTATTTCATATTCCTGGTGTAATTCTTTCAGAAACCTCGTTGGCTTTCATTGGTTTAAGTATTGATATCCCAACTCTAGGTAATTTAATTTCAGAAGGTTCAAAAGTATTTACTGCCTATCCGCGATATGTATTACTACCTTCAATGGTTTTGGTCTTACTTACAACTTCAATTCAACTAATAGCATCAAGTATTCAAGACTCATTATTAAGACAAAGATAGGAGAATTATGGATAAATTAAATCAATGAAACGAATTATCTTACGCTAAAAAAATTGAATACTATGCTCAAACAATGCAAACAACATTAAAAACAGAAGGTGAATTAAATCCTGCTCCATACACTAAACTATATCCATATGTAATTAAAAAATTAGCTAAACCACATCCTTTAAATTTATTAGAAGTGCGTAAAGAGAAAAACAAAGGTTTTTGAAAAGATATTGTAGATTTTTGAAAAAATATAGGCCACGGTTTTAGTAGAATTTTTCGTTGAGGTAAAAAACAACAATCAAATATTGATTTAGAATCATATTTTAATTCAGCAAAAGTTGAACACGTTCTTGGCGAAGACTTAAAAGTTGCCGCTGAAATAGATGATATTTATTTAACATTTAAAAATCCGGCAAATCCAAAAGAAAAAAATTTAGTTTTAAGAGGTCCAAGTTTTAAAATTTACGAAGGTAAAATACACTCAATTATAGGTGAATCTGGTTCTGGAAAATCAGTTCTTACTTCACTTTTATATGGTTTAACCGGCAGCAATTCAATAGTAGAATCTGGAAGTGTAAAATTATATGGTTTAGAGGTTCATAATTTCAATTTATATAATTGAGAAAAATCAAAATTAAGAGGACGAGTGGTAAGTGCTGTTTTCCAAAACCCTATGTCAATTTTAGATCCCACAATGAAAGTTGGTAATCAAATTACCGAAGGTATGTTGATAAACGGCATTGTTAAAACTAAAAAAGAAGCAATAAAAGAAGCAATAAAATACCTAAAATTAGCTAAAATCAATGATCCTGAAAAAGTAATGAAATTATATCCTCATAACCTTTCAGGTGGAATGATTCAACGGATTGCGATCGCAGCTATAGTGAGTCTTAAACCAAAAATTTTAGTTATGGATGAACCAACAACTGCTCTTGATCCTACTGTGCAGGCTTTAGTATTAGATATAATTAGAGAACTTCAATCAACATTTAAAATTGCAGTAGCTTTTATTACTCACGATTTAGGTGTTGTAGCTTCAATATCGGAATTTATTAACATTATGTATGCTGGTCAAATTGTTGAATCCGGTACTCGTGAAGAAGTACTTATGCACCCACAACACCCATATACGTGAGGTTTAATTTCTTCAATGCCAGATTATAATAATGATGAGCGTTTAAATGTGATTAAAGGTGCTGTTCCTTCTTCTTTAAATAATATTGAAGGAGATGCCTTTGCTGTTCGTAATGATTATGCTTTAGGAATTGATTTAGAACAAGAAGCCAATTTTTACTATGTTTCAGCCACTCATTATGTTAAATCTAATTTATTAGATGCTAAGGCTCCTTTTTATCAACCACCTAAAATTATCCAAAATTTGTGAAAAAGATATTTTGAACGTTTAGAGATAATTTATGGTAAAAATTTCTTCGTTAATCAACAAGATTACGAAAAAGATTTAGCCATAATATCAGCATATAACACACAAGTAGATGAATTAAAACAACAACAAGCAAACCAGTTGCAAAAAATTAACGAGGAGTTATAATGGAAGAAAAAAAATATTACGTTGAAACTACTCGTAGTGGTAAAAAACTTTATCGTCTGGTCCGCCCAGGCACCGAGCAAATGCTAAATTGTGTCGACAAAGAAGCGATAGTTCAAATTAGAAATTTAGACGTAACTTATGGTTATGGAGCTAACACCTTTTATGCCTTAAAAGATTTAAATTTGAATATTTATCAAGGCGAAGTGTTAGGATTGGTTGGTGAATCGGGTTCAGGAAAAACAACTGCAGGTCGAGCAATTATTGGTTTAACCCCACATTCATTTGGTCAAATTAAGATTTTAGATCGTGTAATTCCTAAAAACAGAGATAAGATTTTTAAATGATCAAAAAAAGGTAAAGATATTATTGATTTTATGGTTAATAAAGTTCAAATGATATTTCAAGACCCAACAAATTCATTAAATCCGTTTAAAAATGTAGAGACTGTAGTTGGAGAAGGTTTATCTAACCTTAAAAATTCTAAATATATTTATTTAACCAATGTTGATACAGAAACTTATGTCGAATTGAACAAAAAAATTGAAAAATTTAATCCTGAATTAGTTCTTTCTAAAGATGTGTGGAATGATGTAAGAAATAATTGAGCAAGTGAAAAAAGTTTATATGATTTTGTTTTTACAACAGCTATGCAAAAATTAGAACTTTTAAAAGACAAATTAAATCAAGAACAATATCAGTCATTATTAGATTATTTAAAGTTGCGAAAAAAATCTCGTGATGAAGAAGACAAATTAAGTGAAAATCAATATAAACGTAAACTAATTATTGATATTTTAAATCAAGTTGGACTAGATGAAACAGTTTTAAACAGATATCCTTTGGAATTTTCGGGTGGTCAACAACAACGTGTAGGGATTTGCCGGGCAGTTGTATTACAACCACAAATATTAATTGCCGATGAACCTATTTCTGCACTTGATGTTTCAATTCAAGCCCAAGTTATTAATATATTCAAAGAATTAAAAGAAAAATATAATTTAACAATTATTTTTATCGCCCACGATTTACGTATGGTTGAATATATTTCCGATCGTATAGCTGTTATTAATAAAGGTACATTATTAGAAGTTGGACCAACTAAATCAGTTATTCACAACCCCCACCATCCTTACACTCAAAGTTTACTTGACGCAGTACCTTCAATTGAAGCTGAAAAAGGTTCATTAGTTGGTAAGTTATATGATCCTAACGTTCACAATTATGATAAAGATAACCAGCCTAAATGACAAAAAGTTAACGACAAACATTTTGTATTAGCTTCTGATTTAGAACTTGAATCAATCAAAGAACAAGCAAAACTATATAAGTCAAAATTTATTAATTAAACAAAACACCTATTGGTGTTTTGTTTTATTACTAATTCAAGTAAATTTAATTAAATTTACACAATATTTTAAACACTATAAAATAATTAGTGTAGTAAAAAAAATTAAATCAAGTATAAGATGAGGTATAAATGAACAACAAAAAAGACGAAAATACGCTAAATTCTTTACCAATTAATCAAATTATTAATGGAGATAATGTCCAAATAATGAAAACATTGCCCGATAATTCAATTGATTTAATTTTTGCAGACCCTCCATATAACATGAATCTTGATAAAGATTTATATAGATTTGGAGGTGAAAAATTTAAAGGTGTGGATGATGAATGAGATAAATATGATAATTTAGCACATTACGATAATGAATGCAAAACCTGATTAAAACAATGTTTAAGAATTCTTAAAAAAAATGGTTCACTTTGAGTTATAGGTTCATTTCAAAACATTCATCGTCTTGGTTATATATTACAAGATATGAATGCTTGAATTATTAATGAAATTGTATGAGAAAAATCTAATCCTGTACCAAATTTTGCAGGAACACGCTTTGTTAATGCTCAAGAAACATTACTGTGAGTGGTTAAAGATAAAAAAGCTAAATTTAAATTTAATTATAAAACAATGAAACATCTTAATGGTGGAACACAGATGAAGTCTGTTTGAAAACTCCCTATATGTTCAGGTTCGGAAAGATTAAAAGATAAAGACGGTTTTAAGGTACATAATACTCAAAAACCATTAGAATTATTGCAAAGAATTATTCTTGCTTGTTCAAGTTATGGTGATATTGTTTTAGACCCTTTTAGTGGTACAGGAACAACAGCACATGCTGCCAAATTTTATGGTCGCAAATATATTGGCATAGAACAATCTCATAAATATTATTTAGCAAGTTTAAATAGATTAAATAATGTTATAGAGACAACGCAACATGATGATTTAAAATTTGCTTATTATGATATTGCTCCTGAAAAAGTGAGTTTCAAAGATTTAATTGACAAAAAATATATAAATGTTAAAGATATTGTTAAAATTAACAATTTGGAATTATTTTTTAATACTGATGGCACACTGAATCATAATGGCATAAAGAAGACCCCCAATGCTCTGTGCAGAGAAATTTTTGCTAAACCCACCAACGCGTGAAATATTTTAAAGATCAATGGTGAAACTCTTGGCGAAATTAGAGAACGTTATAGAAACGATTTAAAATTAAATGTTTAGGCTTTTTTGTCATTTGTGTTATCAAACAAATTAAGCATCATTTCTTTAATTTTGCTAGTTGTTCATTTTCTTACATTTTTGATTATTGTTTGTCTAATAAAATTTGTTTCTTTGACTTCTTTGTTGAATTCAATTAACATTTTTTTAGTTTTATCTCATTTATCTTTTAAGCCAAAATCAATAAATATTTCGTCTCCATAAAATATTCTTTGACCATCGAATCATTTTTGTTTAACCTTATTTTTTAATTCTTCTGTATAGAATTTAAAATTCTTTTTTACATTAGGATCGATAAAATAAAATATAGCTATCACAGTTTTATCAGGGTATAAACTTTTTTGTAATTTTGTTTTTTGGGCAAGATTATCTATTTGACCTTGTTTTTTAGTGCTATCATGATTATCTCGCATTTTAATTTCGCCAACATATATAATGTTATCGATTTCAAAAAGTAAATCATAATTATTTTGCTTATGTTTATTCTTTGATGTTTGAACACCATTTTCAGCAAAAAAAGAGATTTATTATTTCTTCTAAAAAATCGCCATAGCGAATATTGCAAGTGTTAAAAATTGAACCACCGATGAAATCACTATCAATTAATGGAGTCCGATATAATGAGGTTTGATTGAAATTATCTAATTTAATATCATTTTTACTAGAATCAATCTTTTTACTTAAATTTAGGGCTAGAGACTGGTAGTGTTTTTCAAATATTTGTTTAATTTTATCTTTATCCATAATATTTAGGCTTTCGTTAGATTAATTTTACTATAAGCAACATAAGTTCAAAAAAAACACAAAAATATATTTATATTTTTCTACATATAGTATATACTTGTATTGATGCATTCCCAATGTGAATGATTACGAACTCCATAGGATTCGTTGCTTAAGAGTATATTACTCCTTTCTTCTAATAATTTAATAAGCCTTATGCGTGATGCTTATTTATTTACTTATTTATATGTTAATCAACCCAAAAGACGAGTATTCGTCTTTTTTTATATAATTAACATATGAAATTTAGTAAAAATCAAATAATAAATAATGTTAAGGCAATTAATCTTTCGTATGAAGGTTTAGGTGTTGTTAAATTAAATAATTACACAATATTTGTTGAAAATTTATTAACAGGTGAGAGTGCTGATATTGAAATAAAAAAAGCAAATAATAAATTTGCCTTTGCTAAAGTTATCAAAAGGTTTGATTCTTCTCAACAAAGATTGAATATCGCTAATGAACAATTGATGAAGTCTGGAGCAACTCCACTCGCTATTCTTTCTTATAGTGACCAATTGAAATTTAAAGAAGAATTTGTAAAATATTTGTTTGCTCGCAATATTCATTTTGATAATGTATTTTCTATATTGGAAAATAAAAAACCTTGAGCTTATCGCAATAAAATTACTGTGTTTGTTTCTAAACAAAACAGCAAAATTATTTTTGGTTTATACGAAAAAAATACACATAATATAATTGAACAGTATAGTTATGATTTAGCAAACGAAGAAATTAATCATTTAATTAAATGGTTAAGCAACAATATTAATAATTTCAATGAATTTATTGCTAATATAGATGCAATTGAGAGTTTCACTTTTAGATATTCAAAAACATTTGATGAACATTTAATAATAATTAATGCTAAAAAAAATATAAAAATAGGACAGAATTTTTTAAAAATTATCTCATCACATTTTCCTAATTTAGTTAATATTATTATTAATATCAAAAGTAATAAAAAAAATAAATATTTTGCTTTACTAAATAATAAAAATTCAATTAAAGATAAAATTGGGAAAAATATCGTTAATATTAATTGAAATAGTTTTTTTCAAGTTAATTCAAGTCAAACTGAAAGACTTTATCAACTTTTAATCGATAATTTAAAAGTTGATAAAAATGATATTGTCATTGATGCTTATTGTGGGGTAGGTTCTATAGCTCTTTCAATTGCTCCATATGTTAAAAAGGTTTATGGTCTTGAAATAATACAAGATGCTGTATTAAACGCAAAACAAAACGCAAGAATTAATAATATTAATAATTGTGAATTTTTTGCTGGTGATGTTGAGGATAATTTTTTCAAAATAAAAAATGCCAATATTTTAGTAGTTGATCCTCCACGTTCGGGTTTAAGTACCAATTTTATTAATTTAATACTTAAATATAAACCTAAAAAAATTGGTTATATTTCATGTAACATTCATACAATGTGTAGAGATATTGATTTATTTTTGAAAAATGGTTATAAACTGGATTATTTGAGACCGTGTGATATGTTTAGTCAAACACACCATATTGAATGTGTAGGTGTTTTGTCAAAGAATTAAATTATTTTTCATTGAATAAAAAATGATTAATTGTTTTGGCTAATCCACCAGATTTAAAACTATATGGACTTATGAAATTGGCTATTTTTTTAAACTCTTTAGTCGCATTTTTCATTGCTATAACATATTTTATTTTGCCTACTGTTGTTGAATCATTCATTGTATCACCAATATGTATACAATTTTGTGGCAAAACATTATCTAAACGGCTAAATAAAACTTCAGCAATACCTTTTGAAGCATTTTTATCAGTTACTTCGATAAATGATGTATAGCTTCGTGCATCAAGTATATTTAATTCATTTTTAAATTTTAATGTTAATTCATTCCTGAATTTAGCGAACATTTTTTTACTTTTAGGGATAAAAATTAACTTAAATATTTCAAAATTGGGTTTAAATTTACTAACCGGTTTTGCCTTTGATCTTTTTAATTTAATTACCAGCCTCATTAATTTAGAATCTGTATACGAGTGATTTTTAAAATCAGAATTAACAACTGTACTAATTCGGTATTTTCGTATCAATACGGCAATTTCATCGAGTATTTTTTGAGGAATCGCGGACGAAAAAACTTCCTTATTATTTTTAATTATTTTTGCCCCATTTCAAGCAATAATATTGGAATTATCATTGATTTGATTTAAAATATCTCAAGTTTTTTGGTTTAAACCTCTCCCAGTTGAGACCACAACTTTTATGTTTTTTTCACGGCATTTGTTTATAATTTCTAGATTTTTTTTACTTAATAACTTATGCTTATAATCTAAACTTGTTCCGTCTAAATCAATAAATATTATTTTGATATCTTTTATTCCCATATTTATATTATACGAATTAAACTATAAAAAAAGGACTAAAGTCCTTTTGAGTTTATTGTTGCATTAAGTGTGTACGATTTAGTAAATATATTATTTGCATTGTACGCAATAAATTTAATATTTAATTGACTTTCATTAATAAAATTATAGTCAAAATCCAATTTATCTACATTTGTTTGCATATTAGCTAAAACATAATTAAATATCGCGTTAACTATGCTTTTATCAAAAATAGCTCTGTTTTGTTCATACCTAATATAGTTATAGAATTCATTTTTGTCAATTGTTGGGAAAACTTCATCTTGATTTAACTTATATTGCACTTTTTCTTCTATTTTATTTTTATTTTTTTTAGTTAGCGAAATTGTTACTAAAGGAACAGCAACGCTAGCCACAATACTTATACTAGCCAATGGTATAAGAATTTTTTTCTTGCTCATTTATTTGAAAATTATTGAAAAAGTCAATATTATTTGGTTTATTTTTGATAATTTTTTCTATATCATTAGCATTGAATGAATATTTTAATTTCTCTACTTTTATTTGTTCTTGCTCGATATTTAATCTAATTAATCCATCATTAGGATTCAAAATTCTATTTTCTATATGTTGGGTATTATTGATATGAATTTTTATTAAATCGTTATTGTTATTTGATCCTCCATTATCAAAAATATAATTATATGTAGTTTTTAAATTACCTTTAAAATTGTATGGAACAAAAAGACCTTTATTATCAAAATTATAGCCATCTTGAATTATCCCGGTTTTGTAATTGTATTCAGTAGGTCAATTATATACATATTTTTTTTGCTCATTGTTGCTATTGTATAAAGATGAAATTAATTCGCTTTGTAAATTTAATTTAGATAGATTTTGTCAATGTTCGCCACTAAATGAATTTAATTCATTTTTTGATAGTGATTGATATTGATTTCAAATTCGTTTATATTCATCAAATATAAAAAATGTATTCTTATTTCAATATTTTTCAGCATTAATTATTGACTTAGAAGATGCTATTTCAATGTTATTGTTAAAAGTTAATTTATTGAATTTTACATTATTATCAATGTAATAAGTTTTAAAATCAATAACATCGTTATTTAGTTCGCCAAATTCAAATAAATATCTTTCGGCAATTTTAAAATTGGCTTCATTGTTATTTGCCTCAATATAATATTCTTTTACTGGATTTGCGAATTTTTTTATTTCTCAAATTTCTTTTTTATTCCCATTCGTTTGAAAAATAATGTTATTTAATTCACTAAATTTTAAACCTAGAACATCTGAAGAAATTACAACATGAAATAGGTCTGAGCGATAAGGTTTTGCTAGTACATTTGATTTTTTAAACATAAAAAAATCATCTATATTATTTTGATTTTCTGCGTTAATGGAATATTCGGTTTTTTTAATATTTATTTTGGTTTTATCAATTAACTTATTGTTAATACTTAATTCAAAATCATTTAAATTAGCGTTATACTTTACTGAATTGTATACCATTGTCGGTACAGCAATTGTAAAGGTAACATAAAAACGATCGTTATTAAAAAATCTTCTTATTTCAATTCTACCTCTTAATACATTTTCAATATTTAAAAATCGTCTAGTAGTAACAAAATCATAAATATTGTGCGGGTATTTATTATTTTTGTCTACATCTGGGTTTGAGGAAATTTTTTTAACAATAAATTGATAGGGATTGATTTTTAATTCTTTTTTTTCTACAACTGGCGGAGTAGAATTAGGTGTTAAGATAAAAATACAAAAACTCCTCTATTGCATTTTTTCTATTTTTATAATATGTAGTTTTCGAAAAATGTAAATCGTATCAATCTCTATTATTGTGCTCATTAAATTCATTTTTTATAATAAATGCATTTTGCGGTTTTAAAAACTCCAATGTTCTTTGAAATTTTGAAAGTATTAAGGGTACGTTATTTTCGTTTAGTGTTTTATCAATAAATTTATTTTTTATTTGATATTTTTTAAAAGCTTTATCAAGCATTGCTAACGATTTCACAGCGTTATATCTTTGTTGTGGCGAAAGCGTGTTAAAGTATTGGTTTTGTGTGTGTATCATTTGTCTCTCCTTTCAAGTTTTGTTTTATATTTTTTGATTTAAGGGACGATAAAAAACTTTTTTATTATTTTATGAGTATTTTTACAATAAATTGATACATAAATAAAAAAGCAGAAAATCTGCTTTCGTTAGTTTTAAAAATTTTCTATGTCATCAATACGTTGTTGATGTCTGCCACCTTCATATTCTGTTTTAATATATTCATCTATTATTTTTTTAGCTTCTTCAAAACTAATTTGTCTACCACCTAAAACTAAAACATTGGCATTATTATGTTGTTTGGCTAGTCGTGCATCTTCAGTTGATGTTACACGTGCTGCTCTTATTCCTTGATGACGGTTTAAAGCATATGAAATTCCAAGACCAGTTCCACATAAACCGATGCCAAAATCATAATTATTATCTTTCATATAATTTGCCAGATTGTGCCCTTGAAGTGAATATGAAACTTTTTGTGTTTCATCACTTGGTCCTAAATCTTTTACATCATAGCCCAAACTATTGATATATTCAACTAATTTGTTTTTTAAATTTACGGCAGCATGATCACTTGTTATTGGTACTATTTTTTTGTGCATTAGATATTTTCTCCTTTAAGTTTAATATTAATTATATTGCTAAAACACGACATGTTTTGAATATTTTTATTGAAAAAATATGGGCAAAATCATAATAAATTTCGTTTTTTAATTAATTTAGTTATTTTTTTGTTTTTAAAATATGAAAATAACAAAACAATATGACACTAAAGATTGTGGTTTACACATACTACAATATTTATTTAAAAAAATAAACAAACATGATGTAGATATTGCGTATTTGAAATTGAACGCAAACTATGGTGCAAACGGCATTAATTTGGTTTCATTAAAACATATTGCTAATAATTTTGGTTTAATCTTGCGACCTTTTGAGTGTGAATTTAAACAATTAGTTCAAATTCAAAAAGATGATTTACCACTGATTATTGTAATTGAAGAACACGGATATTCACATTATTTATTAGTTGAAAAAATTAAGCAAAATTATATTTTGGCTCAAGATTCTAGATTAGGGAAAAGTATAAAAATAAACTTTGATTATTTAAAACAAATTTATTCCGGAATTATTTGTTTTATTTCACCTAAAAATACTGTTTTAGATTCAAAACAAAATTATAAAATTGAAAATAAATTTAAAAGTTTATTTAATTTTAATTTGTACAACTTTTATTTAATTATTAGTTCAATTTTAACTACTTCTTTTACATTTGTGACATCGTTTTTCATTAAAATAGTTTTTGATTTTATTTTACCGAATCACCTTGAAAAAACGCTTCTTGTTTTATTTTCATTGTTTATTTGGATTAATACACTTCGTTTTATCAATGATTTTATCAAGAGAGTGATAATCAAAAAAATGACTAATAAGATTGAAATAGAAATTAAAAGTGCGATTTTCAACAAATTAGATAATTTACCATTAGATGAAATTAATAAATTGACTAAAAATGAAATATTTAAACGTATAAGTTATGTTTCATTCATCGCAAATTATAAAGCTAATTTTGTATATTCATTCTTTGTTAATATTTTCACAATTATTGCAAGTAGTGTGATACTAATATGAATTAGTATTGAAATATTTAGCATTATTGTTGTTATAAGTTTGTTAGTTTTAACAATTAATTTTATATTTCACACATTTATAGAAAAAAAATATTTATTACATTTAGAAAAAGCTCATAAACATAATCAAGCAGAATTTGATGCTATATATAGTTCTAATTCATTTGAAAATAATATTGAAAAACAATTTATCCAACTTAATCGTGTTAATAATTTGATTGATTTTAAACAAAGTGAATATCATTTGAAACTAAAAGAAAATTATTCTTTTTTGTTTTCTAATATTTTACTGAATAATGTTTCAATGATTATTGTAACTATTTCAACATTTTTAATTTTAAAAAATAAATTAAGTATAGGTTCACTAGCCATGATTTTGAGTAGCTTAAATTTTTTCATTCAACCAGTTAACGAAATAACCTCATTAATTATGATGCGCACAATTATTGAAAAACACATCAATATGATTAATTTTTTATTGAATTTAAAAGCAAAACAACTCAACAATACTGGAATATTAATACAAAAAATAAATTCAATAACATTGAACAATATAAAGCATTCATATGAAACTGGAGTTAATTTACTAAATATAAAAAAATTGCAAATTATAAATAATTCTATTTTATTAGGTGGTAACGGCAGCGGTAAAAGTACTTTGTTAAATTTATTGAATTATCGTTTTGGCAATTGAACTGGTGAGATATTAATTAATAATCATAGCCTTAAATTCATTGATAATGAGTTAATTAAATCAAACACAATTTTAATAAATAATAATATTCATTTGCCTGAAACTACTATTTATGAATTTTTAACTGCCCAAAATTACCAAAAACGTGAAGAATTGAATAAAAATATTGAAAAATATGAACTTGATGTTTTAATGGAAAAAATGAATATTTCACTGAATATGTATTGTAAAAACAATGGTTCTAATTTTTCTTCAGGACAAAGGCAATTTGTAATTTTGCTAAAACTATTTAGCCAAAAATACAATCTAATTTTGTTGGATGAGGCCTTTGAAAATATAGATAATCATATTTTTGAACTTCTAAAAAACAAAATTAATATGTATCACCAGAATGCTATGTTTATCGAAGTTAGTCATTCACGTAAATATATAAAAAATGGGGAGGTTATAGATATTGAAAAAATTAATAAAACCGAGTAAATATTTGTGAGTTGCTAGCACATTAATTTTGATTTTTTCAGCACTTATTCTATATTTTTTGCTCACTTCGTCCATTGAAAAAACAATTAAAATACAATTTATAGCGACAAAAATAAAAAATTAATTTTATTGGCTCCGGAAAAATCTTTATTTTATATAGAAAAAAATAAATTATTGACGATAGCATATTCTGGAAAAATTTATACTTTAAAAGTTGCAGCAATTAATACCATTGATAACAATGTTTTTGTGACTTTTTACAATCTTCCACAAGATATTAAATTAATACCTAATACGACAATAGATGGCGTTTTAATTTATAATAAAACTACTCTTATAGACGCACTGTTTGCTAATAATTATTAATGTGTTAAAACATGTTTAATAATATAATTGAATTATGATTGAAATTAATATTAATATTGAAAATGGAAATTCATTTAATTTTGAACAAGAATATAGAAAAATACTACAAAATTTACAAACGTATTTTAATATAAAAAAGAAAATAATATTAGATGTTTCAATTGTAGATAATAAAAAAATAAAAAAATTAAATAAAAAATATCGGGGTAAAAATTATCCTACTGATATTTTATCTTTTGATTTTGGCAATAATGATATTTATTCAAATTTACCGTTTTTGCCAATTGGAGAATTAATTATTAGCCATGAAAAAGTTGAACAACAGGCCTTAGATTTTAATCATTCTTTGCGCCGTGAATATTGTTATTTATTTGCTCATGGTTTAATTCATTTAATGGGTTATGATCATGAAAGTGATGAAGAAAAAAATCAAATGGATAAAATTGTAGATAATATTTTTGAACCTTTAGGTATTACTAGAGAGGAATAATTATGGATGTAAATAAATTAAAATCATACTTAAATTTTTCTTATTGTCCTTGATCAAATTTTAGAGTTGCGGCTATAGCTGTTGATGAACAAGGGCGACATTGACCAGGTGTTAACGTTGAAAATGCCGCATTTCCTTCAGGTTTATGTGCTGAAAGATCAGCACTATTTGGTTCAGTAGCCAATGGTGCTAAGGTGGGAACATTTAAAGAAATTCATATAATTTCGTCTGGTGCTGGTGTAGTTTCGCCCTGTGCTGGTTGTAGACAAGTAATGACTGAATTCATGAGTGATGACGCGTTAGTATATCTATATAGTGCTGATGGCAAAACTATTAAAAAATTTAAATTAGTTGAATTAGTGCCACTACCAATTAGAAGTGAGCAAATTAAATAAAATGAAAGTTAGTATAGTTTCTATTATCGGAAGGCCAAATGTAGGTAAATCGTCGTTGCTAAATCAAATATTGAATTATGAGCTTGCAGTTGTTTCTAATATAGCGCAAACAACACGCGATCAAATAAATGGAATATATAATGAACAAGATTATCAAATTGTTTTTGTTGATACACCAGGCATTCATAAACCATTAAATAAATTAGGTGAAGTTTTAAATAAAAATGCTTATGATTCACTAAATGATATTGATTGTATTTTATTTTTAAGTCCAATTAATGAAAATATTGGAGCAGGTGATATAAATATTCTAGAAAAATTAAAACATTATAATAATAAAATAGCTATTATTTCTAAAATTGATTTAGCTAAAGAACCACAACAAATTGCCGAAAAAATAAAGCAATTGCAAACACATGGTTTTGAAAAAATTTTAAGTGTATCAACAAAGAAACCAAACTCAATACAAATGTTAATTGATGAACTTAAAAAATATACATACGAAGCTGAACCTTATTATAGTCAAGATTACATTACTGATAAATCAATGCGATTTATGGCAAAAGAAATAATACGTGTCAGTGCGATGAAATTATTAAAAGATGAATTACCACACTCTATCGCAGTTGAAATAGTTGAATTTGAAGAAAATTTAGAACACAATAAAATTAATATATCAGCAAACATATATGTTAAAAAGTCTTCGCAAAAAGGTATGTTAATAGGTAAAAATGCACAAATGATTAAACAAATTGGCATTGATTCACGAAAAAGAATGACCAATTTATTTAATTCGCCAACAAATTTAAATTTAAAAGTTAAAGTAGCTGATAAATGAATAAATAATGATAAATTCCTGAAAAAATTCGGGTACTAGGAGTAAAAAATGAATACAAAATACTTAAACAAAATGTTTGCTGAACACAAAGTTGATGCATTAGTTTCAGAAGCGCCACAAACTAGATTATGATTAACTGGTATACAAACCACAGATGGTTATGTTATTATTGAAAAAGATAATGCTCATTTGTTTGTAGATGGAAGGTATATTGAATATGCTAAAAACAATGCCAAAAATGTAACTATACACCTACTTAATGGCTCATCGCTAGTAGATTTTTTTAAAGAAAAAAAATACAATAAAGTTGCTTTTGAAAAAGATTATTTAAATGTTCAAACTTTACAATATTTACAAAAAATTATCCAACCTAAACAAGAAGTATTTGTTTCAGGACAAGAATTAAGAATTTTAAAATCAGACAAAGAAATTGAAATTTTGCAAAAATCAATTGATATTTCTTTAAAATCATTGTCAGATTTAAAGAAATGAATTAAACCAGGATACACGGAAAAAGAAGTTGCGGCAAAATTGAATTATTTAATGAAATTAAATGGCGCTGACAAAGAGAGTTTTGATGAAATAGTAGCAACAGGATCTTCATCAGCTGAACCTCATCATCATCCAACTGATAAAAAATTAGTTGCTGGCGATTTATTGAAAATTGATTTTGGTGCTTTGTACAAAGGTTATTCAGCAGACATTACTAGAACATTTATTTTGGGCGAAAATGGCATTGATGAAAATAGACAAGCAAATAATCCTAAAGCACAAGAAATTTTAGATATTGTTCTAGCTGCGGCTAAGGCTGGTAGAGATGCTGTAAAACCTGGAATTAGAGCCAGCGAAATAGATAAAATTTGTCGTGAATATATTGAAAAAGCAGGTTATGGTCAATATTTTGTTCACGGAACTGGCCATGGTCTTGGTATTGATGTTCATGAATTACCATATGTTAGTTCAAAATCAAAAGATTATATATTAGAACCTGGAATGGTTATTACTGTTGAACCAGGAATTTACATTGAAGGTCTAGGTGGTGCTAGAAACGAAGACGATGTTTTAGTAACTGAAACCGGACGCTATGTATTTTCAAGACCTGAAGAAAGATCATAGATGTTAAGTATTGAATTAAAGCAATATCTACGATTAAAACAATTATCTATTGAACAGCCTTTTATAGATTATAAGCAAAGAATTTGACTACTTAAAAAACTGCTTTTTTTAGTTCAAACAAACGAAAAACGAATAATCAATGCCCTTAATTTAGACTTAAACAAACACGAAAATGAGGCATATTTTAGCGAAATAGGTTTAATTCTTAGAGAACTTAAATATACAATCAAAAACCTCAAAAAATGAATAAAACCCAAAAAAGTAAAAACACCATTTTTACTTTTTGCCGGTTCGTCTAAAATAATTCAACAAGCAAAAGGATTATGTTTAATTATAAGTCCGTGAAATTATCCATTTTATTTAACTATGATGCCTCTTATATCAGCAATTGCTGCTGGTAATAGAGTAATGATTAAAACTTCAGAAATCAGTAAAAATTCAACATTGTTGTTGATTGAATTATTGAATAATCATTTAAATAAAGATATTGTATATGTAATTGAACCAAATATTGAGAATATAACAACATTAATGCAACAACGTTTTGATTTTGTTTTTTTTACAGGTTCAGAAAAAGTCGGAACTCTTGTTACTCAACAAGTGGCTAAATTTCATACACCAATCACATTAGAACTAGGTGGTAAATGCCCGGTAATTATTTGTGACGATGTAAATTTAGAACATAGTGCTTCCAAAATAATGGCAGCTAAATTAATAAATTCAGGTCAAACTTGTATAGCTCCAGATTATGTTGTTGTTCCAAAAGGTTTTGCGGATAAGTTTATTGATTATTGTAATCAATATGTAGAAACACACTTAAGTGATTTGAATGAATTTCCAAAAATGATTTCACCGCAACATTTTCGTCGTGTTTTGAATCTAATTCCTAAAAATATTAATGTAGAATATTTTGAATCAGTTCAAAAAATATACCCAAAAGCATTTTTTTCAAATTGAGAAAGCCAAATTATGCAAGATGAAATTTTTGGACCTTTATTGCCAGTAATTGAATATGATGATTTTGGGCAAGTCGTTAAACAAATTTCAATCAAATCCCAACCCTTATCAACTTACATATTTACCAAAAATAAACAAAAAATTGATTATTTAAGTAAATATATTAAAACTGGTGGCATAGTAATAAATGATTTATTAGTACAATTAATTTCACATAATTTACCATTTGGAGGAGTAGGTAGCTCTGGCAATGGCCGCACGCATGGTTATGCTGGTTTTTTAGGTTTTTCTAATTCTATTAGTAGTTATAAACGGATGAATTTTTCAACTAAATTAAGCGAACATCCATATACAAATTCAAAATTAAAATTAATAAAAAAACTAATTAAATAGAGCACATTTGAGTAAAAAGGCTTAAAAATGTGCTTTTTTTTATATTTTTACGCCAATTTGTAAAATATTGTATAATGAAATTTATGAAAGAATTAGAAAAAATTACTCCTCAAGAAACTGATTTTGCAAAATGATACACTGATGTTGTTAAACAAGGTAATTTAATTGCGTATGGACCTTTAAAAGGAACTTTGATTTTTAAACCAAACTCATATGGTATTTGAGAATTAATTCAAAAATATTTAAATGAAGAGTTTATAAAATTAGGTGTTAAAAATGTTTATTTGCCTTTATTAATTCCTAGTCGTCTTTTGGAAAAAGAAAAAGATCATATTCAAGGCTTTAATCCAGAACTAGCAACAATTACTCAAGTAGGCGAAACTAAACTAGAAGAAAAAGTTTATGTACGGCCAACATCAGAGGTTTTATTTGCTGATTTGTTTAAAAATTCAACTGAATCATATAAAGACTTACCAATAATTTATAATCAATGAGCTAATGTGATTAGATGAGAAAAAACAACCAATCCTTTTTTAAGAAGTCGTGAATTTTTATGACAAGAAGGACACACTTGTCATAGTAATCCAATGGAGGCTAGACAACTAACTAGAACAATAATTTCTCTTTATGCAAAATTTTTAAAAAATTATTTAGCTATTCCAGTTATTGTTGGTAAAAAAACTCCAAAAGAAAAATTTGCTGGAGCTTGTTCTACGTATACTGTTGAAGCAATGATGAAAGATGGAAGGGCATTACAATCAGGTACTAGTCATTATTTAGCCCAAAATTTTTCAAAACCTTTTGGTATTGTTTTTAAGGATGAAAATAATAATAAAGATTATGCTTATCAGACATCATGGGGTGTTTCAACACGTTTGATAGGAGCGATTATTATGACGCATGGAGATAATCGTGGTATTATAATTCCACCTAAAATCGCACCAATCCAAATTGATATAATAGAAATATTTGCAAATAAAAACCCCAAAGTTAGGGATGTTTCTAAGAAATTGTTAAAAGATTTAGGAAGAATTTACAGAGTAAATTTAGATAATTCAGAAAAAAATCCTGGATTTAAAGTTTCTAATTCAGAAATTCAAGGGACTCCATTAAGAATTGAAGTTGGTCCTAGAGATTTAGAAAATGATTTGGTTACAATCGTGCGCAGAGACACCCTAGAAAAAATTGTTTTACCTGTAAATCAAGTTAAGAAAAACATCAAATCATTATTAAATGATATTCACAATAATTTATTTAATAATGCGAAAAAAAGATTAGACACAAACACGATTCGCGTTAATGATTATGAAACATTTAAAGTTGAAATCAAAAAACAAAAATTTGTTCTTGCTCCATTTTGTTGCCAAATAGAAGCAGAAGATTTAATCAAAAATGAAACAGGAGCAACGACACGTTGTATTCCAAAAACAATGGAAAGACCTTTTAAAACTATGCCATGCATAATTTGCGGTAAAGAAACAAAGCGTTTTGTCGTATTTGCTCGTGCATATTAGTTTGGTTAACATAACTAACTTTTATCTTAGGAACAGAAAGGTAATTATGTTTCAAAATTTAATTCAAGGTTTTGCTATTGCTGATGGTTTAACTAATTTACAGCGATACAATGTTGTATCTCAAATAGCACAATTAGAATTAGGACATGCAAAAGCAAAAAGATATGCTGCTATTAACACTATTAAAAAAGCTTCGCGATTGAGTGACGATAAAAAAGATTCACTGTTTGGTTATTTTAGTGAAAATATGCAAAGAGTATTAACTTGTGTTTCAAAATTAAATAAAGAAATGATAATTCAATTATTTATATCTCCCAATCAAGATAAAAAATGATGAGAAGCACTTTGCTCAAAAACCACTTTTTACAAACGTCGTAAAGAAATGGTAGATGAATTTATTTTTTACTATTTTTCAAATTACGATAACTAGCCACTTCTGTGGCTTTTTGCTTTATAACACAAAAAAATAATTTAAACAAGTACATTTCAATAAATTGGAGATTTAATGAGTTCAACAAATAATAAAAGATTTATTAAATTATGTAATTCTTTGAGTTTGCCCATAACACAAAGTTTACAAAAAACAGAGATTACTGGATATTATCACGATCAAGTGCAAGATGTTTTGGAAATATGATTTAATTTTAACGATGAGGTTATAACCGAGGATTTTTTTTATTTTCATAAATGTATTTTGAATAATGCTCATTACCGGATAATGCCTCATTATAATTTTGATATTTTGCAATACAAACAACAAAATATAATTAGTTTTATTGAACATTTACTGAATAAATCGCCAAAATATGTTGATTTAAAACAATCTAGATTTCACAAATTAATGATTAATAAAGACAATCATAAATTTGAATTTATAGTCAATGACGAAGAAGAATTTAATTTTTTAAAACCTCAATTAATGCACTTTGTTGATCAATTAAAACTTTATGGTTTTAAACATCTTGATATTCAAATTAAATATGCGCCGGTTCGTTCGCAGGAGTTTAACTTTAACTCAAATATTCAATATAAAAAAGAAGAAATTGAAGAATTTAATAAATTAGTACAACAACTCGAACAAAACAGAAAGATTATTAATAATTCTAATAATAAAATCAAAACAACTAAACGTTGATCACAAAAAAAATACCAACAAACTAAAATTAATGAAATTAGTTTATTTCCTGAAAAAAGTGATGTTGAAATAAATGGTGAAATTTTTGAATATGATTTATTAACTACAAAAAATGATAAATTTATTTACTCTCTTTCTATATGTGATTATGAGGACGCTATTACAGTTAAATGATTTAGAGATGAAGCTTTAGATGAAAATATTGTAAATAACGATTTTATAAAAGGCAAATGGATCAGCGTTAGAGGTACGACAGCCATTCAATCATTTGGCAAATCTGAATGATTTATTTACATGGATAATTACGAAATAATTGAATCGATGTGTTTAATCAGCAGCGATGAAGCTCCACAAAACCAAAAACGCATTGAGTTACATGTCAGTTCAAAACTAAACACAATGGATGGGATAATAGAACCAGAAGAAATTATTCAAAGAGCCAAAAAATTCGCTATGCCAGCAGTGGCTATATCAGATTTAGATGCTGTGCAAGGTTATCCAAGATTTTATCAAGCAGCAAAAAAAGCAAACATAAAAGCAATTTATGGTGCTTCTTATTCAACATACCACAAGCAACCTAAAATATTTTTAGGTTCAATTCCAAAAGGTAAAATAAGTGAGCAAACATTTGTTTGTTTTGATATTGAAACTACTGGTTTAAGTCCTCGTTTCCATGAGTTGATTGAATATGGTTCATTTAGTATAAATGTTGAAAAACCGAGCGTAAAACCGGTGCAATTTTTAATTAAACCAAAAGGAAAAATTAAACCTTTTACTACGTCTTTAACTGGTATTACTCAATCAGATATAGATAAAAAAGGAATTGATTATCGTGAATCATTGCAAAAAATTTATGATGATTTAAATGGCAAAATCGCTCTGGCCCACAACGCTAAATTTGACTTTAATTTTATTAAAGAACAATTTAGAATTCATAATATGCCATTTCCCGATGTTTGTGTTATTGACACGTTAGTGGTTTCTAGATTAATGTTTCCAGAACGAAAAAAACATTCATTAGGTGATTTGGCAAATAATTTAGATGTTAATTATGACCCTAATGTAGCTCACCGAGCTGATTACGATGCCAAAGTTTTGGCTGATGTTTGAGTTGAAATGATGGACAAAATGAGACTTAAAGATGTTTTGAGTTTTGAAGATTTACTTAATTATCAACCAGAACATAAATATAAAGAACGTTTTCCATACACAATCAGCACATTGGTAAAAAATCAGCAAGGTTTAAAAAAACAATTCAAAATGATTAGTGATTGTTTAACGACAAATTATAGTTTTGGGCCAAAAACATACCTTGAAGACATCAAAAAAGATGATGATTTATTAATTGGTTCAGGAACATTGAGGTCTAAATTAATTGATGATTACTTTTATTCAAATCATGAGGAATTTTTAAATGAAATATTACGCTATGATTATATAGAAATTCCAGCACCTCAATGTTTTCAACATTGAATCGATACTGATTTTATAACTAAAGAGCAATTGTATTTTGCTCTTAAAGAAATAATTATTACAGCTAAAGAATTTGGCAAAATACCAATTGCTACCGCTGATGTTAGATATTTAGATTTAGTAGACAAAAAAGCATTTGAAATTTTAGTATATGCAAAAGGCATAGGTGCTTCGAGACATTATCTTTATGATCATAGGCGAGCTAAATCAAAAACCTTAACTATACCCAACCAACATTTTCTAACTACACAGGAAATGCTAGAACAATTTTCATTTCTAAATGATGTAAATTTAATCAATGAAATTGTTGTGAAAAATACACAAAAAATAGCAGATATGATTGAAAATGTTGAAGTTATTAAAGACAAACTTTATACACCTGTTTTTGACGATTCAAAAACTAAGTTGCGTGATTTGGTTTATCAAAATGCGAAAAAAAAATATGGAGTAAATTTACCCGATATTGTTAAACAACGTATTGAAGCTGAATTGACTCCAATTATTAAATATGGTTTTGATGTTATATACTGAATTTCGCATAAATTAGTTAAAAAATCTCTGGATGAAGGTTATGTTGTGGGAAGTCGTGGTTCAGTAGGTTCTTCATTAGTGGCTACTTTAAGTGATATATCAGAAGTAAACCCTTTAGCTCCACACTATGTCTGTGAACAATGCAAACACTTTGAATTAGCTAATATTGACTCAATTACTTCTTGTTATGACTTGCCTGATCGCATGTGTAATAAGTGTAAAATTAATATGAATAAAGATGGACACTCAATTGCTTTTGAAACTTTTTTAGGTTTTGAAGCTGATAAAGTTCCCGATATAGATTTAAATTTTTCTGGTGAATTTCAAGGTGAAGTACACAACGAAACTAAAAAAATATTTGGTCAAAGCCATACATTGAGAGCGGGTACAATTTCAACCATAGCTTTTAAAACTGGTTATGGTTATGTAAAAAGTTTTTTAGAAGAAAGTGAAAAAAAATATTCTGATTCGTTTGCTTCGTTTTTAGCTAAAAAAATAGAAGGGGTTAAAAGAACAACAGGCCAGCACCCTGGCGGAATAATAATAATACCCACTGAGTATGATGTATTTGATTTTACACCAGTTAATTACCCAGCCGATGATACAAAATCTACTTGGCTAACTACACATTTTGAATATAAAGCTATTCATGATAATGTTTTAAAACTTGATTTACTAGGCCATGATAATCCCACAATTATTAAAATGTTAGAAAAATATACTGGCATTAAGATTGCTTCTTTGCCAAAAAATGACGAAAATCTTATTAAAGTTTTTACTTCAACACAGCCACTTGGAATTAAACCTCAAGATATTGGTGGAGAACAAACTGGTGCAATAGGTTTACCTGAATTTGGAACTAAATTTGTTCGCCAAATGCTTACGCAAGCACAACCGAAATCATTTGCTGATTTAGTATCTATATCTGGTTTAAGTCATGGTGAGAGTGTTTGGATCGGGAATAATCAAGATTTAATTATGTCGCAGGGTTTTGTTTTACCGGAAATTTTTTCTTGTCGTGATGATATATTAGCCTCGTTGAGTAAACAAGGAGTTCCTGAGCAATATGCGTTTAATATAATGGAAAAAGTGCGTAAAGGTAAAGGAATAAATGAAGAGGAAGAAAATAAGCTTATTGAATATAAAATTCCCACCTGACAAATTGAAAGTATGAAAAAAATTAAATATATGTTTCCAAAAGCACACGCAGTTGCCTATGTTTTAATGGCTTGATGAATTGCTTGATTTAAAATTTATAAACCATTAGCCTTTTATGCCGCTTATTATGCTACACACTCAAATTCATTAGATATAGAGGGAATGATTGATGTTAGATATGGTAAAAAAGCTCATAATAAATTAATTTATTTAGAATCTAAAACTAAAAATGAATTAGAAAGCAAAGAAAAAATTATAATGCCAACGCTTGAAATCACACGGGAATTGTATGCGAGAGGTTTATATATTTCTAATATTGATATTGAAAAGTCTTTATCAGAAGAATGATTGATTGATGAAGAAAATAATTGTTTAATTCCTCCGTTTAGTGCTCTAGATGGACTAGGCAAAGCAGTTGCTGATTCAATTATTAATGCCCGAACACAAAAGGCTTATACATCAATTCAAGATTTTACTAGCCGGGCAAAAGTTAATAAAACATTAACTGAAAAATTAAGAGAATTAGGTGCTTTTGGTAATTTAGATGACACCGATCAAATAAGGTTATTTTAGGAGCAAAAAATGAATAAAAAGCAAAAAAAACCGACATTTTGAAATATGTTTATTTTAATTTTGACTGTAACTTTTATTGGTTTTGGTGGTGGAAATGCCCTTATGCCAGTAATTAAAAGATATGTAGTTGATAAATATGCTTGATTAGATAGTGATGAATTTGACAAAAATGTTGTAATAACTAATATGTTGCCTGGACCTATGGCAATTGAGGCTCTTTCTTACATCGCGATTAAGGCTTTAGGATTTTGAAAAGGTTTTATAGTAGTAATTTTAGCCTCAATTCCCCATATAGTTTTGGCTGTGGGTTTAATATTTTTAGTTAATAAATTAAATAGACGCTATTTAGCAATAATTCAAACAGGTGTTTTAATTGCCATTGTTGGAAGTTTATTTGGTTTTGCTTGAAATTACTTTCGTAAAGGCATTAAAGAATCGCGTATTAGTGTGTGAATACTTTTATTTATTTCAACATTTGCGTTTTCATTGTTTGTGCCAACACCTTGAAATGTTCCTGTTGCTGTAATGGTTTTAATAATTGCCGTTTTTAGTGCGGTATATGTAATAAACAAAAGAAAAAATATTCAAAAACTTAAAAAAGAAAGACAACAATAATGTTCATTGCTTTATTAGTATCAATCCCGTTAATTATTTTAATTTCATTATCCGTATTTGGTGGTGGTCAAATATTTATTCCAATTTTTACATGATTGTGAAATTCTTTAAGTTCGTGATTTGGAATAAACATTAGTACGGAACAAATTAGTAACATATTTGCCATTTCAAATTCCACTCCAGGAATTTTGAGTCCTAAATTTGCAGCTATTACAGGTTATTTAGTATCTAATAATATATGAATAGGAATTGTTGCAATGTTTATAACTTTTTTAGCTTTTACAATTCCCGCCATTTTAATGATGAAATTAGCACTTAAATATTCACACAAATTTGATAATTCTAACTATTTTAGACAATTGCTTAAAGTAATGAATCCAGTGATTGCAGCAATTATAATTGCTCTAGCAATTCAATTGCTGATCGGCCTTATTGCTCCGCAAGTAGTTTTTAATAAGTCAAGTAGTCGTTATGCCCAATTGAATTATAATAATACGACATATTTATTTTTATTTAAAGGTTGAAGACAAATAATATCATATATTTATATTCCGTTAGGTATTGGCGTTTCACTATATTTATACTTAAAAAAAGCTCCAATGTTTTCATTGATTTTAGGTAATATTGCTTTGGCATTTATTTTATATCAACCTTGGTTAAAATAAAAAATTCAGTGATAACTGAATTTTATTTTTTTTCTTTATGTAATGAATGTTTGCCACATTTAGCACAAAACTTATTTAATTCAACTTTTTCTGGGTGATTTTTTTTGTTTTTTTTGCTAATGTAATTTTCCATTTTACATCCACTGCACTGAAAAGTAAAGCCTTCTCTTGCCATTTTTTCTCCTATAACTTTATTTATATATTTTTATAAATATATAATTGTGTAATTGCTATATAAAAATAGTTCAAATCTTTTTTAATTATATATATAAACGAAATTTTGATAAATTTTTTTTAAAAAAATTATTGAATGTTTTCGTTGATATTTAGCAATTTTTTTAGAGCTTTTTTAACACTGTCATACGCCGCACTACGCGTAGTGGCGGTGATATTAGCAATTTCTTGATAACTTAAATTTTCGTAAAAATATAATCTAAATGCTTGTTTTTGAGTTTGCGTCAATAAATTTTGATATTTTTCGTATAGTTCAATATAAAACTCGCGTTGTTCAAAATTATTTATCTTCAATTTCGCTTGCCTTAATTAATTCTTTAGTCATGGTGTAAATAAATTTATCTAGATCAAACTCTTGCAAATCTTCTAATCCTTCACCTAAACCAATATATTTAACATTTAAATCAAACTCATCCTTGATTGATAAAACTATACCACCTTTGCTAGTACCATCCATTTTGGTTAATATAATACCGCTTGGATTAGCAACTTCTTTAAAATGACGTGCCTGACTAATGCCATTTTGACCAGTCGTTGCGTCAAGAACTAATAAACATTCATGGGGAGCATTTTGCTGAAATTTGGCAATAATTGAATATATTTTTTCTAATTCACGCATCAAATTAATTTTATTTTGTAGTCGGCCAGCCGTATCGATTAATAATAAGTCATAATTTTGTTCTTTTGCTTTTTTCAAAGCGTCAAAAACAACTGATGCAGGATCGGCACCTTCTTTAGCTGGTTTAACTATGTCTGCTCCTGCTCTTGTTGTTCATATATCAAGTTGGCTTACAGCTCCTGCTCTAAATGTATCAGCCGCTGCAATTAATACTTTTTTACCCATTTTAACATACTTGTGAGCAATTTTAGCTACTGATGTAGTTTTACCAGAACCATTAACACCTATAAAAACAAAGATATTTAGTCGATTTTGCTCATAATTTAACGTTGTATCAATAATACTCTTGTTTGTGTATATTACAAACATTTGATCAGCAGTTAATTCCCCGATATCTTTAGAATCTGTTAAGTTACGAATTTTAACCTGATTTTTAAGATGAGTAATTATGGCATATACTAATTGAGCACTAATATCTGACATTATCAATATTTCTTCTAATTCTTCAAAAAATTCCTCGTTGATTTTTTTATGCTTATTTTGCAGGTTAAAAATTTTTCTTCCCAAACTTGAAGCACTAGCCAATCCAGTTGAATATTTTTCTAGTTTTTTAGACTCTAGTAATTCTTGCTCTTCTTGTTGAGCAATTTGTTGTTCTTTTTCGGCTACTTTATCTTTTTTTCTGCCAAAAATTTTTTCTTTTAAAAATTTAAAAAATCCCATAGTATTTAAATTTTAATGTAAAAATTAAATTAAATAGCATTTATTTTGATACTTTAAGTAGATATTTTGTTTGAATAAGTTTTGTAAATTTGACCAGTTTAAAAGTTTTATAGAATGATATTATCAATTTCATTTATAATTAAAATATTGAATAAATTAATATCAATATCTGTTATTCAATATTAAAGTTGTTGCACTAATAATTGAGGAGTAATATGCCTAATAATAAAAAAAGGGAGATGATTTTTCCACTTTTAGGGGCAATCGTTAATGTGCAAGCATATAAATATGATGGTACACTATATCGTCAGTGAAATGGTGCTAAAGTAATAAGAAACACTGATGATCATTATGTTTTGTTTCTTTACCGTACTAAAGTTGGCGAAAAATACAAAAATTCGTGAAATTATAATGTTCCAGTAATTTGATTTTTACCTAAAAGAGAAAATTATAATGGTTTGGTAATGTTAGAAAAAACTAATAATTATATTTACGTTAATTTAGCCTCTAAACCAATTTACGAAGATAACACAATTAAATTTATTGATTTTGATTTAGATATTAAATGTTATCCACGTAGAGAAATGCTAGTTGTTGATCGTGATGAATTTAAACAAAATGCAATTAATTTTAACTATTCACTTAGTTTAAAAAAATTAATTTATGCCGGTTTAGAACAAGCAATTGAAAAAAAGAATCAAAAAAAATATTTTTTCAATCCAAAACTAATTCACTATTATGTTAATATCATCAAAAAAGACAATTGTTTACCAAAGAAATTTCGAAACTCCCTCAAAGATGAATAAAATTAAACAAAAATACTCATTGCAATGAGTATTTTTAAAATTTTGATTTTGAAAAGTCAAATAATTTAGAATTTTCTGTAACATCTCGATCAATATCGTGCGCTAATTTTTTGTCTTTATTTTTGTATCATATTTTTGATAAAAATGAACTAATTACAGTAAAAACAACAATTAAAGATAACAATGTATAACCATAAATACTTGAATTACCACTCAATTGCTTGAAGGCATTTTTTTGTGCTTCACCACTTTCTTTTACACCTGAATATAAACCTTGATAATAAGCGATAAGAACAAATAACCCAATCACAAGTGCTAAGGTAATAATTCACGATATTATTGTTGATATTTTTAATGACTTCATAAATCTCCTATAATCAAAATAATTTAGTATAACAATTATATACTAATAATTAACTTTGATTAAGTGAAACAATAATCATTGGTTCTTTGTTGAATGTTTTAAAAACTTTTTTTCTAATCACATGACGAGCACGATTTTGAAAGTCTTTTAAACCTTCAAATTCTTCTGTATCAATTAAATTTGCCATTGTTAAAGTGATTAATTGTTCAGCATCTTTTTTATCATCTTTTGGAATTGAACCAATCATATTAATTTGTAATTTACCGGTTAATTTTTTAGATGTTGAATCAAAAGCAGAAGTGATTATTATAGCTCCGTCTCTACCTAATATTTCACGTTCAGCAATCACTTCAGTGCTTATATCCCCAATTCCAAATCCGTCAATGATTACATCGCCCACTCCTTTTATTTTGCCTTTTGTGCTTGAAAGTTTACCATCGATAAAATGAGCTATTTTACCATTTTGTAACAATAAACAATTTTGTGGTTTTATTTTAGCTTCTTGGCTAATAGATTTAGCCGCTTCAGCTAAATAACGATATAAACCCTGAACAGGAATAACATACTTTGGTTTTAATTTTAATGCTAAATCAATTAAATCTTGTTTAGCAGGGCGGTGTCTATAAAATTCTTTTGCACTAACATCAGAAATTTTGGGAGTAATGCGGGCTATATCATCTAGCGATATAGCAGCAATGCTTTCAAGTCCAGCAACTGGTGGCGCAATCATAATAACATTGTCGGTTGGTTTTAAAGTCAAAAAGACATCATTATTATCAGTAATTCGTAAAAATCTTGAATATAAACGTTCAATTGCTCCGGTAACTAATACAACGGCATTATTGCTTTTATTGGCAACTTTGTAATCAATTAATTCTGGTAAAGGCAGTTCAGGGTGTTCTTTTTTCATTAAGTTAAATAATTGACCATATGTTTTTCCGTATGTTACAATTGGACGGTTGGTTTCGTAGGCCATATTCAATATTTGGTGAATGGCTACCATTTCTTCATCATAGGCTCCAATTATTATTCTCTCATCAGGGTTTGCCGACATAAAGACTTGGCGCAGTGATGCAGGTAAATTTATTTTTTCAACAGCTTTACCGCCGTGATTTGCTCTACCCGCGTCAACAACCAAAGCGACTAATTGTCTTTTTTTAAATGCGTTTTGTAAGATGTCAAAATTAAGTTTTCCATAAATTCCTAAATCTCCTTCAACAAAATTAAACATAAATAAATAATCACCATTTGGTGTTATAAAATCAAAGCCAATATGTCCTGGCATTGAACCCGCCAACTCAATAGGTTGTACAAAAATATCATTAAATTTTGTCATCTTTGAAATTGTGTGAATTTTGAAGCTTTTATGCATTATTTTATATTTAGAAATTCGCTCATTAATCATCATTTTGTTAAATGAAGATGTATATATGTTTAAGTTTGGTATATGCATTAAAAGTCAAGGTAATGCCGAAAACGTTTCGTTTTTAACATCGCTTATAAATACACCCACTATTTTGTCTTTATTTTTCTCTAAATATGAAAAATTAGGAATTAATGTGTCAACTCCATTTTTAGAATTTATAGGAACTTTTGTTCCTGCGTTAATAATATATATTTTGTCATTATATTCAAAAATATAACAATTTTTTCCGTTTTCGTCTAAACCACCTAATGCAAATATATTGACATTATTCATATCATCTCCTTGATTGTTAATAAATTATTGTCATAAAAATTTAATTTTAAAATAAATAATATTTGTATTTTAATACATTAATTTTATTTTAAAAATAATTTATCTATTTTGAAACAATTATTATTAAATTGGTTTGTTTTTGAAATATTTATGTATACAATAATTATATGAATAAAAGAAAAATAGATCCTCAAGGACAGACTGAATTGCTGAATAAAACATTGAATTTAGATACAAAAATAGACAATGAAAAAATATTAAAAATGGATGAATTAAGTCGTCAAAATATTTTGCAAAAAGCTAAAAAAATGACACATCAATATTCACAACAAGTTCGCAAAGCTCGCTCCAAGCGTATTTTTGCGGCTATTGCTATTTCTCTTTTTATTATTTTACTGATTGCATTATTAGCTTTATTTCCTATTTTAATTTTTGATAAAAAATAATTTTTAAAAAATTAACATTTTGAAGATGTTAATTTTGTTTTGCTATTTTTGGAAAAGAATTCTTAAATTCAACTCAGCGAGTTGATTTTTGTTTAACAAATACTCATTTTGAATTAATTTTGTCTAAATAAAAATTGTCTTGTCAAATTCAAAATAGTATTGAAACAACTGCAACACCAGCTCCTAATGTTGTTCAAGTGAATAAATTGAATGGTCATTTAGACAATACACCTAAAACGTCTTTTTGGGTATTATATGCATCTTGGCCTAAATAAAAGTAATTTGTTTTTCATGAGGTTGGAGCATAAACATCACTAATTCAATTTATTATGAAGATAATTATAGTTGTTATTAAGAAAAATAACATTGTGTATAAAAGATCTTTTGCTTTGAATTTTGAACTTGAAACTACATATAGAAATGAGGTTAATATTAATAAAAATGAGTGTGTGGTAATATGATCTCAAAAATAATATGAATCTAAACCGGTACGAAAAGGTTTTAGACCGTTTTCAAAGTCGAAATCAGGTCTAGATAACGCGATCATTGCTCCAACAATTGCAATATGTCCAAAATATTTAACATAATGAGTTTTATTGAAAATTAAGGATAAAGCACTCAAAAATAACATAAATCGACATAAGTGCAAAGGTAAAACCTCTCATTGTGTTGGGTATTTTATTGTAATTATTAGAATAATTCGAGCCAACATAAAAATCAATATTATTGAACCAATTAATCTAAATAATTGCTTTTTAGTTAAAAATAGCAGATGTTTGTCTTTGTTGTTAAATGAGCGTGAAATTGGTTTTTTAAAAATTCACATCATAATCATTGTTAAAACAGCTAAAGAAAAAATCATGTTAAAGGTTGCTAATGAAATTCCTTCAAAATGAAACAGTTTATTTTCACCTTGTCAGCGGAAAAATTCCGGTACTTTAAATTCCACCAAATCCTCCGCCAAAACCAAGTTTGGATAAATCAGAAAGGTTGCCATTTTTTATTTTTTTAGCCATTTCGCCCATATTTTTAGCCATAGCGTCAAAATCATTAACTAGACGATTATATTCAAAAGCATTGCGACCGCTTCCGGCTATAATTCGTGCCTTGCGTGAGGCTTGTTTCAATAATTTGGGGTTTGAGCGTTCTTTTTTAGTCATTGATGAAATTAAAATTTCATATGAACGCATTTTGATTTCAATTTCATCAATTTTTTCTTCACTTATTTTATTTGCCAAACCCGGAATCATTTTTAAAATAGATTTCATTTTGCCTAATTTTTTCATCTGTGCTAAATTATTCATTAAATCATCCAAAGTAAAATTGCCTTTTAATAATTTAGCCACCATATTGTTTGCATCTTTTGGATCATAAACTTCTTCTGCTTTTTCAATTAAACTCAAAACATCGCCCATTCCAAGAATACGATCAGCCATTCGATCAGGATAAAATAAGTCTAAATTTGAAATTTTTTCACCAGTACCAATAAATCTTATTGCTAAATCAAGAACTTTAGTTAAACTCAATGCCGCTCCACCGCGTGCATCTGAATCTAGTTTAGTAATCACGCAACCACTTAATTTTAATTTGTCGTTAAATGTTGTAGCAACATTTATAATATCTTGACCACTTAAAGCATCTGCAACAAAGAAAATTTCACTGGGTTTAGCAATGTGTTTTAAATCAATTAATTCGTTCATTAGATTTTCATCGATAGATAAACGACCGGCTGTATCGATGATTATTAAATCATTTTGATTTTGCTTTGCATATTCAATTGCTTCACTTACAATGTTTTGAGCACTAACATTTACACCCTTTTCAAAAAAATCTACTTGAATACTTTTTGCTAATGTTACTAATTGTTGCACAGCGGCAGGACGATAAATATCAGCAGCTACCAAAAGAGGTTTATTGACATAATTTTTTTTTCTTAAAAAATAAGCAATTTTGGCAGTTGCTGTTGTTTTACCTGAGCCTTGCAATCCAGTCATCATTATGATGAAAGGTTTTTTATCAATTTTAATTTCTTTGACTTCGCCACCTAAAATTTGTTGTAATTCGGCATGAACAATTTTAATCATTTGTTGAGAAGCATTTATTGAACCTACCAACCTAGATTCGAGTGCTTTTTCTTTGACGTTTTTAATGAATTCTTTAACCACTTTCAAGTTGACGTCGGCTTCTAATAGAGCCATTTTAATATCTCTAGTTACTTCTAAAATATCTTCTTCATTGATGATTGTTTTTTTGTTCATTTTTTGAATTGATTTTTGAATTCTGTTTTCTAAAAAATTAAACATTTTACTCCTCTACTTGACAATAATTGTATATAAACTACCGATTTCTTCATAACCCAATGAGCGATATACACTTCCAGCTTCTGGGTTATGGTAAAAAAGCATTGGTATTTTTTGTTGCTCAATTATTCAATTTGATAATTTTGCTACAACTTTTGATGCCAAACCTTGCTTGCGATATTGATTTAATGTATAAACTCCACCGATAAAACATTTATTATCGGCGTTTATTGCTATTAAAGCACAACTTATAACATCATTATTTTCATTTTTAATAATAAAAGGATTTGATATTCCAGCCGTAAATGATTGGGTATAAACTTTTAACTCATGGTCATACTCATTAGCAAAATTTGCAAATTCTTTAATTTTTAATCTTGATTCAACTATTTTAGGTATATCTTTGAGTTCAGCTTTGCTTACTTCGTCTGTGTTAATGTTGATTTTGTGATTTAATTTTGCCATTATTTGTTGGTGTATAACATACTTATTTTCATTTTTGACGTATTTTTCAATTTTTTTGAACATATCATCTGAAATATTGATGTTTTTTAAATTATTTTGCAAAATTATTTCATTAATTTCACTTCAACATAATTTTGAGTATGGATCAAAAAAAAGTAATGTTTGGTTAAAAATTAATAAAACTGCAACTATTTCATCTTGTTCAACTTTTATTAATGTTTTGTGTATTGTTGATTCAACTCCATAACTATCGATATCACCAATAAAAAAGAAATTTTTATCCGCGTCTAGATTTAAAAAATGCTTTACTGAATTTATGTCGTTTTGTGTTGCTTTTAAAATCATGATGTCCTTTAACTAAAACAAAAATAACCTTATTAAAGGTTTAATTTTAATTATTTTTACTTATAAAAATTAAAGTTTTTTTATTTCTTCATCTAAAAGAGCTTTTAAGGTTTTTAATTCATCCACTGATAAAGTAATACCTTTGCTTGAGCGAGCATAGTCTTCACTTCAATCGCGAATGTCGTATTTAGCCTCACCATTATTTCAAGAAACTAGATTTAATTCTTTTGTATAACCACTACTCGACAATCCACCAATTTTGCCAATTTTGCGCACAATATTGTTAGTTATTTGTGTTTTTTTGAATGCCATAATTTCTCCTTAAAATTTAAAATAATAATTAAATTATAGATTAATATTAAAATATGTAATTAATATTATATTTTATTTTTAATTTTAACATGTTTTATTTGTTCGTACGCACACATGGCTATCATTGCTCCATTATCGGTTGCATATTTTAAATTTGGCACAATTGCTTTTTTACTTAATTTTAAAAATTCTTCTCTTAATTTAGTATTAGCACTCACTCCACCGGCTAAAGTAAGCGAATTAACTTTGAATGATTCTAATGCATTTTGTGTTTTAGAAATTAAATATTCAATTGCTGTTTGCTGAAAACTTGCGGCAATTTTTTCTTTATCTATTTTTTGTTTTTTCATCACCTGCGTGTTATAGTAATTTAAAACTTGTGATTTTAAACCACTAAAACTAAAATCATATGGTTTGTCGGTGTGCGGTTTTGTAAATTTAATGTATTCGCCTGTGTATGATTGATAAATTTTATCTATTATTGGCCCACCTGGAAAACCTAATCCGAGTTTTGAACTAATCTTATCATATGCCTCGCCAACAGCGTCGTCTAATGTTTCGCCAATAACTTCGATATTGAACGGATCTTTGACATACATTAATTGAGTATGTCCGCCTGATACAAGCAAACATAAAGATGGGTATTCAACATTTTGCTCAATAGCATTTGAATAAAAATGACCTTCTAGATGGTTGATAGGAATTAATTTTTTATTTAATACAAGGGATAATGCACTCGCGAATAAATAACCTATTTGTAATGTGCCTATTAAACCCGGTTTTTGCGTATAAGCTATAAAATCTATAGTTTCAAAATCATATTTATTTTGAAAAAATAATTGAATAATATTGATATTTGAAACGTGTATTCTTGAACTAATTTCAGGAATAGTGCCACCAAATTCTTTAAAAATGTCGATTTGACTAATTGTTTTCATTTCCAATATTTTGCCATCTTCTAAAAGCGCAATTGATGTATCATCATGACTAGTTTCTATACCTAAAATACGCATTATTTACCTCCAATTTGTGGTTTTTTAATGTAGTATGGTTCAATATTGATAATGTCTTTTTGGTGTGTGAATAAAGTTATATAATTCTGAAAATTATTGAATATTTCAATATAATCGATTGTGTTATAAGATACATTTTCATTGTCTAAAATCTCAATATTTTTTACATCAAAAATTTTATTATTAGTATTTTGATATGCATAAACTTTTGATCCTGAAGCATTAATTAAAAAATTATTTTTAAGTGGGTTTTGTTTTATTAGTATTTGCATTGAACTAATTGTATTTATTTGGGCTTTTGTGATTAAAGCTATTGTTCTAACATAAACCAAAGCAATTCGCACACCAGTAAAATAACCCGGTCCTAAATTTAGGTAAAAATCAGTAATTTCATTGATGTTTATTTTGTTTTTTTTCAATAATTTTTCAGTGTTTTCAACCAATAATTTAACTTTTTTAGGAACATTTTTAAGCAGTATAAATTCAAGACAATAGTTATTTTGGTTTAATAAAGCAAGAGCAAAATCATCACCAGTTGTGTCAATAAATAATTTCATTATTTATACTCCTTTATTTCAAAAATGTGATTATTTTGTTCGTCTAAACTTATTCTGATATCAATGTAGTTTTTATATGAATGTGATATATTATCCGATCATTCAATCGCAACAATGTTATCTAAATAATAATCTTCAAATTCAATTAAATCTTCACTTAAATGATAAGCGTCAATATGGACTAAACCACTATAATCTTTCATATAGTTAAAAGTAGGTGAAGTAATTTGCTCCTTAATTCCTATTAATTTGGCTATTTCTTTAACTAAGGTGGTCTTTCCAGCACCTAAATCGCCATTTAGTAAAATTATTTTTGAACTAGTTAAGTTTGCTAAAATAAATTCAGCTATATGTTTAATCGATGAACCGTTTGAAACCTTGAAAGTTTGTTGCATTTTAACCCCACTTATGTTTTTTTATGGCTTATAAAATCTATAAATAAATTTAATATTAATATTTTACTATCTTTTAATTAAAAAATATATATAATTGCTACGCAATACATAAAGACAGTAACTGTTTTAACTTAATTTGTTACCGAATGTATATTGAATATTTGTATTGCTCATATTAATGAAAGGAGAAAACTCCATGAACGCTAAAGAATCAAAATTTAAGTTGATGAAAAAAGAATTAGCAAAAGAAATTTCACAAAAAATTACTGATGCTAAATCTGTGATTGTTGCTGAGTATCGTGGTTTAACTGTTCAAGAACTAACACAGTTGCGTGTTGAAGCAAAAAAAGTTGGTGTTGAGTTAAAAGTTTACAAAAACCGTATTGTAAAATATGCTCTTGAAACAGCTGGATATGTAGATTTAGCAAGTCACTTGGTTGGACCAAATATTTATGCTTTTAGTAATGAGGATGAATTATCAGCAGCTAAAGTTTTAAGTAAATTTGCTAAAACCAATAAATTATTAGCACTTAAAGCTGGTATTTTTGAACAAAAAGTTATTGATGCGAAAGGTGTGGCTGAAGTTGCTGCTTTACCAAATTACGAAGAAGCACTTGGAATACTTGCTCGCTCACTTATCTCACCTTTACAACAACTTTCTCTTTCTTTAAAACTATATACAGAAAAAGAAAGCGAATAATTTTTTAATATAACATATTTGAAAGGAAAATTTATAATGGCTAAATTAGAAAAAGACACATTCATTTCAGCATTAAAAGAAATGACAATTAAAGAAGTTATGGAATTAGTTGAAGCAATGAAAGAAGAGTTTGGAATTGACCCTTCAGCAGTTGCTGTAGCAGCTGCTCCAGCAGCTGAAGCAGCTGAAGAAAAATCTTCAGTTAACGTTGTTATTACTTCAGATAACGGTAAAAAATTACCAATTGTTAAAGTAGTTAAAGAAGTTTTAGGACTACCTTTAATGGAAGCGAACAAATTAGTTTCAGCACTTCCAGCAGTAGTTAAAGAAAATGTTTCAATGAATGAAGCTGAAGAATTAAAAGCAAAACTAGTTGAAGCTGGTGCTTCAGTTGAATTTAAATAATTCAATTGTTTAATAATATAATGCCAACATATAATTTGTTGGCATTTTTTATTAAAATTTAAATAAAACTATATTTTTCTTTGAAAAAAAATAAAAAGTTATATGATTATATAGCAATTATAAATCGGGGATGTAGTTCAATGGTAGAACTCCAGCCTTCCAAGCTGATTATGCGGGTTCGATTCCCGTCATCCCCTCCATTTGTAAATTACACCAAAGCAGCAAGCTGCTTTTTTTAATTTAATTCAATAAATAAATATTAAGGTAAAATAAAGATTATGATTAATGATACAATAGCAGCTATTTCTTCAGGTGGTAAAATAAATCAAGCAATTTCAATTATAAGAATTAGTGGTCAGGATAGTGTTAACATTATTTCCAAAATATTCAATGGAAAAATTGGTTCAAATCATCAAATTACATACGGTCATATAATCGATAACTTTAACAATAATAAAATAATTGACGAAGTTTTGGTAATGTGATTTATTGGCAAAAATACCTTTACAGGTGAAAATACTGTTGAAATAAATTGTCATGGTGGAGTAGTAATTTCTAATCGAATTTTAGAGTTAATATTACAAAATGGAGCAAGACTTGCGACACCAGGAGAATTTAGCAGGCGAGCATTTTTAAATGGCAAAATGGATTTGATTAAAGCAGAAGCCATAAACGACTTAATTCATGCTCAATCTTTAATTCAAACAGAATTAGCTGTACAAAAATTTGATGGTAAAACTTCACAAATGATTAATGAAATGCGTGATTGACTAATGAATTTAATTGGACGTATTGAAGTTAATATTGATTATCCTGAATATGATGATGTTGAAAAAATTTTAGATCATGGTCTCATTGAAGAATTAATTAGAATAGAGAAAAAAATGAGTGAATTAGTTGAACAAAGTGAAAATTCAAGATTATTGTTTGATGGTATTAAAGTAGCCATAATAGGTAAGCCAAATGTTGGTAAAAGCACAATACTAAATTGTTTAATTGGTGAAGAAAAAGCTATAGTAACAGATGAAGCGGGCACTACAAGGGATTTGGTTGAGGCTAGTTGACAATACAAAGGTTTTTTATTTAAATTAATTGATACTGCCGGCTTAAGAGAAACCACAACAAAAGCTGAAAAAATTGGTATTGAAAAAAGTTTTAATCAAATAAAAAATGCCGACATTGTAGTTCATGTGTTGGATACAACTCAAGTTAATAATCAATTTGATGATGAAATTAATAAAAATGCAGCTCAATTTAATAAAAATATTATCACAGTATGAAATAAAAATGATATTAAACCAGCCCCCAAAGGTGCTTTAAGTATTAGTGCCCATCATAGCAAAATTGAAAAATTACAAGATGAATTAGTAAATAAATTTAATAAAATTGAATTAAATAATGCCGATTATGTTACCAATGCCCGGCAATTATCATTAATTAAAAAAGCAAATATTTCAGTAAAAAACGCAATACAAGCATTGCAAAATGGTGTTTATACGGATTTAGTTATTATTGATATTACAGAGGCGTGAAAAAATTTGGTTGATATCACAGGCCGTGCTGATAATGAACAACTATTGGATGATATGTTTAAAAACTTTTGTCTTGGAAAGTAGGTAAGATGGCAATTAAATTAGTAGATGCACATACTCATCCGTTAAAGGAATATTATTCAAATATTGACGAAACTATTTCGCAAGCACATCAAAATGGTGTTAATATAATGATGGTTACTGGTTGTTCAATTCAGGAAAACGAAGAAGTTAAAAAAATTTGTCAAAATTATCCTTTTGCCTATCCAGTTATAGGAATTCACCCTAATAATGCAACGGGTAAAGTAGACGGTGATTTAATTGAGGCTCAAATAGATACAAATATAAAAGCAATTGGAGAAATTGGTTTAGATTTTTATTGGAATAATGTATCACCGCAAATTCAAATTGATTCATTACATTCACAGATTAGAGTCGCTCAAAAACACAATTTACCAGTAGTGATTCATATGCGTGATTCATATGAAACACTATATGAAATTCTTTCGCAATATAGAGACGTAAAATTTATGATTCATACATTTAGCGGAGATTTATTTTGAGCAAAAAAATTCTATGAATTAAACACTTATTTCAGTTTTTCAGGCACAATTACCTATAAATCTTCAAATCATTTAATTGAAGTGGTTGAGTGACTACCTATAGAAAGAATTTTAACCGAAACTGATGCACCTTATTTATCGCCTGCTCAAAAAAGAGGTGAACAAAATGTGATGGAAAATGTAATTTTTGTTGCTACATATATTGCCGGCATAAAAAAAATGTCTATAGAAAAATTTGCTAAACAAATATACCGAAACGCCAAGGAGTTTTTTAATATAAATGCCAAAAAATAATCATATTGCTGCTAAAAAAAAATTTGGTCAAAATTTTCTGATTAATAGTCAAATTATTGAACAAATTATTGATATTATCTCTCCAAAAAACAAAAATATTTTAGAAATTGGCCCTGGTATGGGTGCTTTAACTAAACATTTAAATAAAGATGCAAAAAATCTAACTGTTTTTGAAATCGATCAAGACATGATTAATTATTTAGTTGTGCACAAAATAATTAATTTATCACAAATAATTAAAGGAGATTTTTTGTTGTCTAATTTAGACAATTTTGAGCACTACGAAATAGTAGGTAATATTCCTTATTATATAACCAGCGAAATTATTTTTAAAATTGTTGAATATAGACATTTATTTAAACGGGCAATTTTAATGGTTCAAGATGAAGTAGCAAATCGCATTGTTGCCAAAATTAACACCCCTGAATATTCAAAATTATCAGTGACTTTGCAATACATTGCTAATGTTAAAAAAGAGTTATTTGTTGATAAAAAATTATTTTACCCACAACCAAAAGTTGATTCAGCAATAATATCAATAGAATTTAAAGGTAAAAACGAATTAAATTTCACTAAATTGATGAATTTTTTTAAAATTTGTTTTCTTTCACGACGCAAAAAATTATCTTGGTCACTAAAATCGGCTTATTCTATGTCGAAAATAAATGCCGCATATAAGACATTAAATTTAAATGAACTTACACGTATTCAAGAATTAAGTGTTGAAAAAATAGTAGCACTTTTTAAAGAATTGGAGCAATAATGACAATATTAGATTTTGATTTTTCTGATGAAGTAAAAAATGTAATGCAAAATCCTGAATTAATTGAAAACAAAATTAAAGCTAGAAAAAAAATGGTTGAATTTTGGTTTTTGATAGCATTAGTTTTGTTTATCGGTGTTGCTGCAATTTATTTTTTTATAAATTCATTTAATTTTGCTAAATCAATCAACATCACAATACTAGTTTTAATAACACTAGTTTTGATTGGATTTTATGTTTATGCATTTATTTGTTTATTCACTTTATTAGTTTTTGTAAAAACAGTAAAATTAATTAAACAAGGGAATAAAAATCAAGCACGCAAAATTTATAAGATTTATAAAATATTAAAATTTGAGTGAAACTACAATAAAAATGTTAATAAAAATTAATAAAAGGGGAAATTATGGCTAAAATAACTTTTATAGGAACAGGGGCTTGAGCATCGGGTTTAGCCAATGTTTTAAGCAAGAATAATCATAAAATTATTATGTGGGGTATTGATGAAAATGAAATTAAAGACATTAACCAAGGATTAAACTCAAAATATTTTGCAAATTTAAAATTTAATAATCCGCATAATTTAACTGCAACAGCCAATTTAAATCTAGCGTTAGAAGACACAGATTTGATTATTTTGGCAGTTCCTTCCCCAGCAATTGCCGATGTTATCTCAAAAATTAAGCAAATTTTAAAAACTCGCAAAGTAAATGTTATTAACGTTTCAAAAGGAATTGATTTTAATTCCAAAAAATTTATATCAGAATTAGTTAAAGATGAATTTGGCCCTAACTTAAATAATTTTGCTTCTTTAATAGGTCCATCTTTTGCAACCGAAGTTTTCCAAAACCACCACACAATGATTAATATTGTTGGTTTAAATTCTCTTTTTTTAGATAAAGTTGCTCGCTTATTTAACAATGACACATTTAAATTAAAAATAAATACGGATGAACACGGTAGCGAAGTATTTTCGGCTTTAAAAAATGTTTTAGCCGTTGGTATAGGAATAAGTTCATATTTATATCCATCTAAAAATTTAGCTCCCGCATTAATTTCGCAGGGATTAAACGAAATTTATTTAATAGCCAAAAAAATGTTTCCTCAAACTCAAACAACAACAGGTTATCAATTGGCCGCTATTGGCGATATTGTTTTAACCTGCTTAAGTACCACAAGTCGAAATTATAGTTTCGGGCTAAAAGTTGGAGAATTAGGGGTTGAAAAATCATTAAAATTAAACGACAAAACTGTTGAAGGTTTTAATACTGCTTTAATTTTAAACAATATGAAAGCAGAATTACAAAATTTAGATATTCCTTTACTTAACAGCATCATTGATATATTATTGAACAACAAAGATAAAGAAAAATTATTAGATTTTTATTGAAAATAATATTTTTTTAAAACATAAAAATATGTATAATAAATTAGCACTAATCAAATAATATTGTATAATGTTTTCGCATATGGCACCATAGCCAAGCGGTAAGGCATTAGTCTGCAAAACTTTGATCGCCGGTTCGAATCCGGTTGGTGCCTCCATATGCGCCCGTAGCTCAACTGGACAGAGTACTTGGTTACGGCCCAAGGGGTTGTGGGTTCGACTCCTGCCGGGCGCGCCATTTGTTTAAATAACACCAAAATCCATTAGGATTTTTTTTATTAATTTTTTTTAAAAAAATATTTTGTTTTTTTAAAAAAAGCGATATTATTTTATTGCAAATGGAAACGTAATTTAATGGCAAAATTCTAGCTTGCCATGCTAGTAATGGGGGTTCGATTCCCCTCGTTTCCTCCATTTGTTAATCACCGAGTAGGTTTACCTATTTAAAAGCGAAATATAAAAATTTATTTATTTATTTTTAAAAATAATTTATAATTATAAAGCATATTTCGCAATGCCGATTTAGCTCAGCGGTAGAGCAGCTGGCTGTTAACCAGTTGGTCGCAGGTTCGATCCCCGCAATCGGCGCCATTATGGTCTGTTGGTGAAGCGGTTAACACACATGGTTTTCATCCATGCACGCACGGGTTCGATTCCCGTACAGACTGCCATATGGAGAATTAGCTCAGTTGGGAGAGCGGCGCCCTTACAAGGCGTAGGTCATGGGTTCGAGCCCCTTATTCTCCACCATTTGTAAATTACACCACTAGCTTTGCTAGTTTTTTTATTAAAAAAATTCAAAAATTTTTATTTTTTTAAAATCCTTTTATGCTATAATAATCAAGCAATTCAAACGCCGGCTTAGCTCAGTTGGTAGAGCAACTGACTTGTAATCAGTAGGTCGTAGGTTCGAGTCCTATAGCCGGCACCATGTGCGCGAGTGGTGAAATTGGCAGACACGCTAGATTTAGGCTCTAGTGCTTTGCGGCGTGAGGGTTCGAGTCCCTCCTTGCGTACCATTTGTTTAAATACACCAAACTGCTTATTAGCAGTTTTTTTTATTAAATATATTTTCCACATAGGTTTGAATAATAAAAAAACTAATAAAGAGTTAAAAAATAATCAAATTCTTAATTTTTAAATACTTGTGCTAATTTATTCACAAAATTTATAAAGTAAAAAGTTAATAAAATTTACTTTTTTAATGTTTTAGTATTTTAAGTGTAAGAAAAAAGAAAGGAAAATATGGATAAAAAAATTATGTCTTTTTTGTTACGGTTAGGTTTATTTATTACCTCACTTAAAAATATATCAAAATACTATAAATTAAAATAAGGAGAAAAATGATTTTATATAGAATAGGAGAAATTGTTTATAAAAACAATTCAAACCTAATTTTTGAATCGGGTGGTGTAGGCTATAGTTTAATTATGCCAGATCATCCTAGAGTAAGTGCTAAAACAAAAACTAAATTATATTTATTTGACATAAAAAACGATTATTATCAGGCAACATATGCCTTCAAAGACTTCAAGGAGAGATTGTTGTTTGCTGATTTAATTTCATTAAGCGGCGTAGGGCCTAAAGTTGCCTTTAATATGTTAAATCAAGGTTGAGAAAAAATAGCGAGTATGCTAGCCATTGCTGATTTTGATGGTTTATTGAAAACACCTTATTTAAACCCAAAAGTAGCGCGTCTAGCAATTGCAGAATTAAGTGAAAAATGAGCTAAGATGATTAATTCTAAAAAAGCATCACAAAATATATATACTTCAAATATATTAGACCAAGCACGCGAAACACTAAAAACATTAGGTTTCAAAACAAAAGAAATAGATACAGCTCTTAATGAAATTCCTCAATTAAATGATGTGGAAGAAATTATTCAACAAGCTATGTTTGTGATAACCGGCAAAGATTTAGAAAATGAAAAGTCAAATTTTGCGTCCTAAAAATTTCATAAATTTTATTGGACAAGACAAATTAATTACTACTTTAAAAACAATGATTAGTGGTTCAAAATTTCGCAAAGAAATTTTAGATCACATTCTTTTTTATGGACCACCAGGAACCGGAAAAACTACATTGGCAGGAATTTTAGCTGAAGAAATGAAGGTAAAAATTCATTATTTACAAGGTTCCTTACTTGAAAAAAAGGCTGACATTTTAAGTGTTTTTACACAAATTAATGAGGGTGATTTAATTTTTATTGATGAAATTCATAGTATCAATAAAAATGTTGAAGAATTGATTTATTCAGCAATGGAAGATTTTAAAATTGACATTATTATTGGTCCAGAAGGTAATTCAAAAGTAATGCGAATGAATTTAAAACCTTTCACTTTAGTAGGAGCTACAACTAAAATAAATTTATTATCACAACCACTCAAAGATCGTTTTGGTTTTCAAGGACGCTTAAATCCTTATAGTGTAGATGATATATTTAAAATTATTGAAAATGTTTATCAAAGTATGAATATTTCAGCCGAAGATAATGTGTTAGAAACAATTTCACAACATTCAAAAGGCACTCCTCGTGTCGCAATACATTTATTGAGAAGAGTGAACGATTTTTCAATAAAAAATAACGAAAAATCAATTAGTATTAAAACAGTTAATGAAACATTTAAATATCTTGAGTTATATGAATTTGGTTTAAGCAGGGAGCATCTTGAATATTTAAAACTCTTGAATGATACATTCGATGAAAAAAGTGCCTCATTAGATTCGCTAGTCGGTATATTAAATTATCAACGCGATAATATCATTTATGATATCGAACCGCTTTTGTTATATTATCATTTAATACAAAAGAGTCCTCGTGGAAGAAAAATAACCAAAGAAGGCGTAGAATACTTAATAAAAAATTATAGATATCATTAAATATATTTTGTTTTTATTTAAATTAAGTTTAAAAGTTTAAGCATACCACTGAAGAAGTAATTTTATAGTGTGCTTGAACTTTTTATATTAATTATTAAATTTAAAACTTAATATATAATTACATTACATATGAAAAAAATAGGGCAGTTTTTTAAGAATATATTTTCAGCTTCTACTTTAAAGAGGTTTTTTACTTTAAGCAATTGAAAAAGATGATTTTTTTCATTTTTCATTGTCGCTGCGACAATTACAACTGTTGTAGCCGGAACTACTTTATATACAACAAAAAATGTTAAAAAATCTATCAAATACGGTGGTGGTCAGGAATTTTTAGTTTCAATTGAAAATAATAACGAGTCAAAAACACCGGTTACAGAAGTTGCTCGTTCAGTACAAAACCGAATCGGCGATAGTAATAATTTTAATGATGTTAGAGTGGATGTTGAAAGCGACGATAAACTGAAAATTTCAAAAACTGGTGATTTAAGCGTGAAGGAACGTCAAACATTTGAAAAACTTTTAACAACTAAATCTACTTTAATTTTTACAGATATTTCTGGTCAACCACTTTTTAGAAACGGTGTTTTTGTTGAACCTAATGAAAATAATAAAATTAATTGAGAAGATGTTGTTGAAGACGAACAAATATTAAATTCTTTTGTACCACCGATAAGAAACGCTCGCCAAAATTTTAACTCATTCGGTAGCAACAATAGTTTTGTGGTTGATGTAACATTAAGCAATAAAACAGCTGAAATCGAATGAACAAAAGCAACTGATTATTTATCTAAAAAAGCTCAAGGTCAAAATCTTTTGTTGACTTGGTTAAATATTGATGATTTGATTAATATCGCACGAAATGAATATTTAAATGAATGAATAAAAGCGAATAAAAATCCATATAATTTTGTTTATGTGAATGAAACGCCTGATCAAGGCCAAAATCAAGGTGTATTGAAAACTTATTCAATAAATGCTGATAATTATTTAATTAATAAAGTTGGTGTTAATACTCCATTACGAGGTGAAAGTTTTAGTATCCCTTCTAGTGCTAGAGGTGAAAGACTTACAGATGAAAGTTCTAAAAAACTTGCTGAAAACATTAAATTTGGTATTGCAAAATATGATTTAAAAATTGTGTCAAGTAACTTTATAAGTGCCAATGAAACAAATAATGCATATTTATTATCTTTAATTGCTATTGGTGTTATTTTTGTTTTAATTGCGATAATGTTTATAGTTAATTATGGCTTATTGGGTGCTTTGAGTACAATTTCTATGGCTTTATATTTATTTATCACAATGTTAATGTTTACAACATTGCGTGGCGAATATTCTCCAATTGCTTTAGCATCAGTAATGCTTGGATTATTAATTTTCTTTAATTCTATTGTTTTAACATATTCTAGATTAAAACAGGAAATTTATCGTGGCGAAAAAATGCGTAAAGCATTAGCCACAACTATGCGCTCAACTCTTTCAACCCTTTTTGATTCGAACATAGTAATTATTCTAATTTCATTTATGCTTTTTTACTTTGGTACACAAGGTATAAGAACATTTAGTATTAGTTTAGTGTTTTCTATAATAGGTGTTGCCACTTCAGCTATTTTGTTGACTAGATTTGTAACATCAATGTTAGTTAATACAAAATTATTTAGCAAAAAACCAAATCTATTAGGTGTTAGAAGCAAAAAATTGAATCATGCTTTTGTAAATAAATTCACAAATTTAAATTTCATCTCTCACTCAAAATGATATTTAGTAGCAATTGGAATTTTTGTTTTATTAGCTTTAATTACGTTTGGTGTGTTTGCTGGTATTAATCAAAATATTAGTGCTGGTTTTAATCGAGCATTAGAATTCCAAGGGGGAGTTAATATTACAATACAAGGTCGTCAAGACTTAAACACTACAATTAATATTGAGCAAGCAACGCAAATTAGAGATTATTTAATTAATAACTCGGCAAATTTAAACATTTCTAATGCTAGTGATGTTATTAGTTTAAGTGCTCTTGATTCGCAAAATAATGCTTATAGTGTAGTAATAAAAACTTCCCAATCTATTTCGCCTCAACAAATTAGCGCCATCCGAAACGGTGTTCAAGCGATAGCGAGTGTCGATATTCTTTCTTATGGTTTTAATTCTTTATCTTCAATAGAATTTTTATTAAATACAATTTATGCTGTATTAGTCGCCTTGGGAATAATATTTATTTACATTTTAATTAGATTTAAATGAACATACGCGATTGCTGTATTAATCGCTTTAATTATAGATATTATTTTAGGTGTTAGTTTTGTAGCGCTTGCTAGAATTGAATTAAATACATTAACAATAATTGCTTTTGCTGCGTTATTAATTATTTCTGCGAATGATAAAATTATTTTGATAAGTAAAATTAAAGAGCAAATGTCATTAAATTTCCACACTGATTTTATTGAAAAAGAAGGCGTTGAAATGGTGGCTAATAAAGCAGTGCAAACTTATTTTAAACGTAGTATTTATTCACTAATTGCAATGGTTATTATCGCAAGTATAGTAGCTTTATTCATTTATCCAATTGAATATTCATTTAGTGTTACATTAATTTTTGGAGCTATTAATACTGTCTTTTCGTCAATATTTATCACAATGTTTATTTGAAACAAACTTGAAAGCAAACGTCAAGCTGGTATTAAAAAACGATTTAAAAATAAATATTGAGTAATACCAGGTGTAGATGAACAAATTTTTCCTGGTATCAACGATTTTATAGCTTAATTAGATTAATATCGCTTCGGCGATATTTATTTTTAGGAGAGAATATGTTTTATTTATTGTATAAACCTAAAGGCATTTCATCGTTTAAGTGTATTAAAACATTTCAGCATAAATTAAAATTGAAAAAATGTGGACACAGTGGCACTCTTGATCCTCTAGCCTCTGGATTGTTGTTGTTAGCTAGTGATGATGACACTAAACTTTTACCATATATTGCCAATAAACATAAAACCTATATCACCACAATTCAATTTGGAACTTCAACCACTACATATGATGCTGAGGGTGATATTATCAAGGTTTCAAATAATTTATTTGCTAAAAAAGATGTTGACAATGCTTTAGACTGAATTAAAAATCAAGCATCGCAAATACCACCGATATTTAGTGCAAAAAAAATTAACGGAATACGCAGTTATGAATTAGCACGCAAAAATATTAATATAGATTTAAAACCACAACAAATTGAAATTAGCAACGTGGAACTGATTGATTTTGATTTTATTCAACAACAACTAAAAGTTAAATTACAAGTAAGCAATGGTACATATATTCGTTCATTAGCAAATGATCTAGGTTTAGCTTTTAACACTTATTCATTTATGGCAGAACTTGAAAGAGTTGAAATTAGTGGTTTTGATAAAAAAAATTTAAAAAGTAACGACTATATTGCTATAATAAATATCCAACCTTTTTTAAGTATTGAATCATTAAAGTTGAGCATTGATCAAATACACAGTATTAGTCTGGGCAAAATTATTACATTTGATGCCAAAGACGGGGAGTATTTAATTTATTGTGATTCTAAATCAAAATTGGCTTTGGGTATTGTTGAAGTAAAAAATAATTATTTAAAAGTAAAAAAACTTTTTGGTAATAGATTATAGGAGTTGTAATGAATAAATCACAATTAAAACAAAACATAAAATTAGCTGCTTTTGATATCGATGGTACATTATTGCCATATACTCAAGCCGAATTTAGCGATATTGTTACTTTAATGTTTGAACAGTTAAAAAACAAAAAAATTTATAGTGTTTTAGCTACTGCAAGAGAATTTATCACAATTGGTGACTTAATGAATAAAACACCTGATTTAGATTATTTTATAGGTGCTAATGGTATGTTTGTTTATGATTTAAAACAACAAAAAATAATTTATGAAAAAACTATTTCTTTACGCGATTTACGTATTATTTACGATGCGTTAAATTTTATTCCAGAATCACAAGGTTTGACAATAACAGATTTAGACTGATGTTATCATACACCTGGAATGAATTTAGATACTTGATTTTTAAAACCTCATAAAGCTAAAATGAAGCCGATGAATTTTGATACAATGGACAAAAATCACTTACATATAATTACAGTTCAAACACAAAATCAACATCAAACCGATATAGCTGTGCAAAAAATTAATGAAGTTATTAAACAAAATAATTTAAATGTTGAAATAAGTTCAACTTGATACAAAGGTGTATTTATTTCTCCAATAGGAGTAACTAAATCGCACACTATTGAATGATTAGCTAACAAACTTGGTTTAAAAAATAATACTAACGTTATAGCTTTTGGTGATAGTTCTAATGATGTTGAGATGGTTAGCAATGTCGCTTGGGGTGTGGTGATGGAAGATGCTGATGATTCGTTAAAAAAAATAGCAAAAGATATAGCCAAAAGCGTTAAAGTTGACGGTGTTTATTTAAAACTAAAAGAATTAGAACTTATTTAATTAATTTATAATATTTTTATGTCTTTATATGTCTATAATTTAAAAAATTTACCAAAATTTAACCACCCGATTTTTATGATTGGATCTTTTGAAGCTTTCCATGCCGGTCATAATTTATTGTACGAAAAAGCTAAAGAATTAAATTTATTACACAATAATACTCGCGACATAATTATTGTTTATTTTAGTGATGTTGAACAAATGCCCAAAAATTTAGGAAAAAAATTCAGTGATCATTTATTTAGGTTGCATTCATTTGCACAATTAGGTTTTAAACACGCATTAAAATTAGATTACAAACTTATTCACGCGTTGGAACCTAATGATTTTATTGATTTAATAATTGATAAACAAAATGATTTTGACATTGTTGTTGGTTCAGATTTTAAATATGGGAGTAAGGCTAAAGCCAATGTCAAAACTCTAAAATCAAGGTTTAAAGACAAAATTCATTCAATTGACATTATGAGACTAAATAATGAACAAAAAGTATCAACATCATTTATAAAAGAAGCGTTAATTGCTGGTGATATTGATTTGGTTAATTTATTGAATTTATATAAATATGGCTTTAATGCTAAAATTTTTAAACAAAATGATATTTTAAATTTACAATTTGATTTGGATTTAACACCAATGCGAGCAGGTGTTTATTGTGTCAATATTATTATTGAAGATATAAATTATTATGCTTTAATGTTAATTACCAATGATAATCAACGTTTAATTGAAATGATTGATTTTAGTTGGACTAGTTTATCAAAACATGATTGTAAAATTGTGGTATTTGCGTTTTTGCGACCTTTTTTTACCAATTCACAAATTAAAGCCAATGAAAGTGATTTTACTAGAGCAAAAGAGTATTTTACTTATTTGTCGAATTAAATTTATCAAAATGCTGTTTTAATCTATTGACAGTGTTTTTTTATCTTTTTAATTGTAAAGGTTATAATAATATTATGAAGTTAGGTGTATTAGAACACGGTTTGTTAACTCGCGACAAAAATTATAAAAAAACATACAATGATGTAATAGATTTGTGTAAATATACTGAAAAGTTAAATTTTGATTCTTTTTGAGTTAGTGAACAACATGATGTAAATGCGTTAGTAATTTCATATCCACTTATACTTCTAAATCATTTAGCTAATCACACTAAAAAAATTAAAATTGGTTGTGGTGGAATAATGTTAAAACATTATCAACCTTATTCAATTGCTGAACAAATTAATACTTTAAATATACTTAATCCAAACAGATTTATTTTCGGTTTCGGTAGTAATTCTGGAACAGAAAAAATACGTCAATTATTAAATTCAAATAATAGCGAAAATTATTACGCAAAAGTACTAAAAGTAAATGAATTTCTTAATAATACTAACAAAAATACCCGTGTTAAACCGTTTAGTGATCAATATAGCACACCTGTTTTATTGATTACTTCTGAACAAAGTGCTATTTTTGCTGCTGAAAATAAGTTAGATATAATCTATGGCTGATTTTTAAATCCTTCACAAATTTATGCCCAGATAGTTATCGATACATATATTCAAACATATAAACAAAAATGAGGTTTGCAACCTGATAATATCGGTTTAAGCGTTAATATAGTGAGTGGTTTTGACACAAATGAAACTGAACAAAATGGAAAAATTGTTGCTGCTTTTAGAAAAGGTGTAAATAACTGAAACGAATTTGAGTACTATCCAGCACCAGATGAATTTAACACAGAAAAATATAATTTTGATGCTGATTTTCAAAGATTCTATAAAAATGTTTTTAGTATTAATTCAGTTCAGGATGTCAACAAGCTAGATGAATTTTGCAAAAAACTTAATGTTAATAACTTGATATTGTTACCTACTATGGCTAAACAAGAACATAAAAAACTAGCATTAAATTATGTTGCTAATTTTTACAAAAGAAATGGAGAATAAAATGAAAAAAGTTGCAAAATATTTAATTATTGAAAAAACACAATCAAATTTATATTATTTAAGAATGACACCAGAAATGCAAGATGATATTGGAACAATAGGTTTTTTACAATTTAAAAATACAGATAAAACCCTGTTAAACACTAATGATGAATTTGCGTCATTAGAAGCTTCAAAAGCTGTATTAACCTTAAAAATGCCTTTGGACGCAAAAGTTGTTGAATGAAATCAAGCTGCTAAAAACGACCCTAAATTGATTAGCTCAGCCAACGATGAATTAAACTGAATTATGAAACTATCAGATATTGATGAGAATGTGTTTGCATCTCTTGAAGATTTTTAATGATGTGAAATAACAATGTTAAAAACATTAAGCAATTACTTGAATTAATTAATCAAGCAGACGCACTTGTTTTAGGAATAGGTTCAGGAATGACAGCGGCAGATGGTATTGGTTATACTGGTACCAGATTTGAACAAAATTTCAGTGATTTTATTGAAAAATTTAAATTTTTGGATATGCTACAAGCAAGTGTATATCACTTTGAAAACATTCAAAATTATTGAGCTTTTCACAGTCGTTTCATGGAATTAAATTATTTTAATCAACTACCTAGTCAAAGTTTTATAAATTTGAAAAAATTTTTAGATAATAAAAACTTTTTCATTATTACTACAAATTCTGATAATGCATTAGAAGCAGCAAATTTTGATGATAAAAAAATATTTTATATTCAGGGTAAATATAATTTATTACAGTGCAAATCTATGTGTCATAACAAAAGATATTCAATGGATAATGTTGTTCGCCAAATGATTCATGAACAAAAAAATATGTTAGTTCCTTTAGAAATTATTCCACATTGTCCGGTTTGTGGTGATTTCTTGGAAGTTAATAAAAGACTTAAAGAAAAAGGAATGGTTGAGGATGAACAATTTTTTATTGAAAAACAACGATATTTAGATTTTATAGATCAACACAAAAATAAAAAAATTTTATTTTGAGAAATAGGTGTTGGTTATTCAACACCAATGTTAATTAAACATCCATTTTGAAATATGACACAACAATACCCTAATTCGTTATACGTTGCGATGAATAATCGCACTTACCGTATTCCAAATGAAATAAAAAACCAAACAATAGTAATTAATACAGATATAAAACATGTTATAGAAAATTTAATAAAGGAAGAAGATGATTTTAGTAGAACCAATTAGAAATGGAAAATACATTAAAGATGGGGCTTATTGATTAGCCATTCAAATTTGAGCTGTCAATAATCTAAAATTAGATGATACAGTTGTTTTTCCGGGAATTGCTGATCCGCATGTACAAATAGGGTATTTTCAAAATCCTGAAGTTGAAGTTAATTTTAAGTATTTAAAAGATAAAAAAATAGATATTGTGCGAAGAAACACGGGTGGAGGAGCTATTTATTTAGATTCTAATTCGTGCAATATTTGTTATTTAATACCATACAAAGATAATGAATCAATTATTGGAAATTACCAAAAATTTTATGCTCCCACTATTAAAATTTTAAAAGAAATGGGTGCTAAAAATGTTACTCAATCTGGTAAAAACGATTTAAGCATCGATGGTCGCAAAGTTTCTGGTGCTGCGATGATGTTGATTGACGATGTAATTTATGGTGGTAATTCATTACTTTATAATGTGGACTATGATGCGATGATTGATGTTTTAAAACCTAATCGTAAAAAAATTGAATCTAAAGGAATCAAGTCTGTTAGACAAAGAGTTGCAGCTTTGAGTGAATATTTAGACGAAGAATACAAAAATTTAGATATTTTTGAATTTAAAGAAATCTTTTTGAAAAAATTATTCAATACTGATGATTTACGTAAAGTAAAACGGTACGAATTAAGTGAAAAAGATTGAAGTGAAATCGATGAATTAGTAAATACTAAATACAAAAATTGGGATTGAACTTTTGGTTTAAGTCCACGTTATTCATATAATCGTGATGCGAGATTATCAATTGGCACAATTAATTTTTCAATTGAGGTTGAACAAGGCAAAATTGATAAAATTAAAATTTCAGGTGATTTTTTCACTAAAAAAGACTTAACCATTTTAGAGCAAGAACTAATTGGAACTAAAATGGTGCGTGAAGACTTAATTTTAGCTTTAGAAAAAGCACAATTAGATTCTTATTTTTTCAATCAATTAAATCCTTGTGAAATTGTTGATGTCATCTTAGACGAATCGGAAAATGAATAAATATATTGAACTTTTCAAACCACTTTCACTTAATGGGTTTGAATTAAAAAATAGATTTGTACTTTCACCAATGACATTAAATTTAACAACAATAGATGGCAAAATGACACCTGAAGAAATTGCTTATGCCAAAAGAAGAGCTTTTTCGGCACCATTACAAATCACTGGTGGGGCATATTTTGATGAATTTGGCCAATTGTTTAAATACGGATATAGCGCTAAATCAGACGATGATATTGAATCATTAAAACAACTAGCACAAGCAATGAAAACTGAACAAAACCGAGTTATTTTACAGTTAGCACATGCTGGAAAATTTGCTAAAATTTCTCTTCAAAAATATGGTTATACTTATGGACCATCACCTGAACAAAATAATTGACCTTTCAAACATGATGTTTATGAAATGAGTATTGAGCATATTCAAAAAGTAATTAAAGCCTATGCAGATGCTACTTTACGAGCAATTAAAGCAGGTTTTAATGGTATTGAGATATCAATGGCACAAAGATTATTAATTCAGACTTTTTTTAGCAAAATAGTTAATAAACGCAATGATATTTATTCAGCATCCAATTTTGAAAATCGTTCAAGATTAGCTCTTGAAATAGTTGAAGCAATACGTAATGTGATTGATCGTTATGCTTCTAAGGATTTTATTTTTGGCTTTCGTGCTACACCTGAAGAAACTTATGGCGGCGAAATAGGTTACACAATTGATGAATTTAACCAATTAATTGATTCTATAATTGAAAAAGGACAAATATCTTATTTAGCTATTGCTAGTTGAGGTCATGATATTTATTTAAATAAAGTGCGTTCAGAATCTAAACATAAAGGTCAATTAGTTAATAAAATTGTGTATGAGCATATTAAAGGTAGAATTCCAGTTATTGCTAGCGGTGGAATTAATACAGCCGATAAATGTCTTGAAGCTTTTAAATATTGTGATTTAGTTGGTTTAAGTTCAGTATTTGTTGCTGATCCTGAATTTGTGCAAAAAATTGCGTCAAATAAGCTTGAGTCTATTAATTTATCACTCAAAAAAGAACAACTGAATGATTTAGCAATACCACAAAGTTCGTTCACTGATGTTGTTAATATGTTTGGTTATTGTGAAACTATTCCTAGTGACACTTTGAGTGTTCTTGAAAATAATGCTAAATAAAACAAATTATCATCATTGCTATGATGATTTTTTTTGTTAAGTTAAATATATTTATATTAAGGTATATTTTTAATATAATAAGAATATTATTTATATATAAGGAGTTTTATGTCTGAAAAAAATTATAAAGATACGCTAAATATGCCTAAAACTAACTTTGAAATGAGAGCTAATTTGGTAAAAAAAGAGGGTGAATATCGTCAAAAATGACTTCAAAATCAACTTTACCAAAAAGTATTAGAACAAAACAAAGGCAATCAAACATTCATTTTACATGATGGACCTCCCTATGCCAATGGAAATTTACATATTGGCCATGCGTTAAATAAAATTTTAAAAGATATTATTGTTCGTTATAAATCAATGAATGGTTTTTATTCACCGTATGTTCCAGGTTGAGACACACACGGTTTGCCAATTGAGCATAAAATGTTACAAGATGCTCATTTAAGCAAAAATGAATTATTACCACTTGATTTACGAAAAAAGGCAAAAGAATATGCATTAGGTCAAGTTAAAAATCAAATGGAGCAATTTAAGCAAATGCAATTGCTAACTGATTTTGAAAAATATTATGTGACACTTGAACCAAAATTTGTTGCTCAACAACTACGTCTATTTAAAAAAATGGTTTTGGATGGTTTGGTTTATAAAGGCTTAAAACCGGTATTTTGATCACCCTCATCTCAATCTGCTTTAGCTGAAGCAGAAGTAGAATATAAAGACATTGAAAGTCCTTCAATTTATGTTGCGTTTGAAATTATTAAACCAATTAGCAATAAAATAAAAAGTGGTGATAAATTAATAATTTGAACGACTACTCCATGAACTTTAATTGCTAATGCCGGTGTTGCTATAGGTGAAAATTTTGAATACTCATTAGTTGAGTTTAATTCTCAAAGATATATAATAGCAACTGAATTAGTTGAAAAAGTAGCTAAAATTTTTGCTTGGGATAATTACCAACAAATTACTACTTTAAAGGCTAACGAATTAGTTGGCTCAATTTATTTTAGTCCAATAAATTCTAATGAATGTCCTGTTGTCATTGGTCATCATGTTATTCTTGGTTCAGGGACTGGTTTAGTTCATACAGCTCCTTTATTTGGTGAAGATGACTTTTTAATTGGCCAAAAAAATTCTCTAAATATGATTATGCATATAGCCGATGATGGCAAAATTAATTCAGAAGGTGGTGAATATCAAAATTATTTTTATTCAAAAGCCAACGCGTTAATAATTGATAAACTACAAACTAAAAATTTATTAATTTTTGCTACAACAATAGTCCACTCTTATCCTCATGATTGAAGAACACATAAACCAATTTTATTCAGAGGTACACCTCAATGATTTGTTTCTATTGATAAAATAAGAGATGAAATTCTATCACAATTAAATAAAGTCAATACATATCCTGAATGAGCTAAAAAACGCTTAACGAATATGATCCAAAACAATCATGATTGAACTATTTCACGTCAAAGAACTTGAGGTGTACCATTAATTATTTTTTACGACAAGGATCAAAATCCAGTATTTAATGAACAAATTTTTGACCATGTTATTAATTTAGTAGAAGAGCACGGTGCTGATATTTGATGAGAAAAAGAAGCAGATGAATTATTACCCGAAGAATTTAGAGCCAAAGGCTATACCAAAGAAATGGATATTATGGATGTATGATTTGATTCTGGTTCAACTTCACTAGCTGTAGAAATAGAACAAAATATTGTTCCTCCTTATGACTTATATTTAGAAGGTAGTGACCAATACCGTGGTTGATTTAACTCATCATTAATAAACTCAGTAGCATTTCATTCTATACCACCATATAAAAATTTAGTTTCACATGGTTTTGTTTTAGATGGTAAAGGTGAAAAAATGTCTAAATCCAAAGGCAATACAGTTGACCCGCTAAAAGTAATATCAAAACATGGTGCAGATATTTTACGTTTTTGAGTTGCTAATAGTGAATATACTAATGATGTTACAATTTCTGATTCAATCTTAGTTCAAAATTCTGATTTATACAGAAAAATTAGAAACACCATTAAATTTTTATTAGGAAATTTAAACGGTTTTAACTATGACATTAATTTACCTAGAAAAGGTGTTCATTTGTTTATTAAAGAACAACTAGAACAAACGCGAGCAAATGTGCTTAAAGCCTTTGACGAATATAAATTTATTAACGGAATTAAACTTCTTAATAATTATGTTATTGAACTTTCAAGTTTTTATTTAAACTTCACTAAAGATATTTTATATGTTCAAGAATTAGATTCAATTAATCGTAAAATGACATTAACTAATTTTTACGAAATTGCTGAATTTTTAATTACTATTTTAGCACCAATTTTGCCAACAACTACCGAAGATGCTTATGATAATTTTAATAAGCAAAACAAAAAATTATCAGTTCATCTAGAACATTTACAACGTGAAAAAGAAATTAATTTAGACATTATTAATCAATGAGACGAATTTTTTGAATTAAGAGATAAAGTTAATTTAGTTATTGAAAATGCTATTAAAACAGGTCTAATTAAAAGAAGTAATGAAGCAAAATTAACTCTAAAACCAAATTCAAAATTTATTGAATCACTTGACTTAAAACAATTATTAATGGTAGGTATAGTTGAATTTGGTGAAGAGTTAAAAGTTGAAACTTTTGATTCGTTTAAATGTGAGCGTTGTTGAAATCATTTTATCCCTACTCAAATTTTTGACGGCTTGTGTTCATTGTGCAACAAAGTAATGAATATTAAGGAAAACAATGAGTAAAGAAGTAGATGGAACAAAAATAAAAACTAAAAAAACTTGAAAAGATTATAAGCAAAATTTTAAAAAAAGATTGCTTAATGTTAAACAACACACAATAAAACGTTGAAAAGAAAACAAGAAAAAAATTATTATTAGATATGCAGTTTTTTTATCAATTTTTTTAATAACTTATTTTTTAGATCAATTTACTAAATTCCATTTTTATCCAGGCGAAGCCGCATATGAAGCTTATGAAAACGGAAATATTGTACAAGTTTATCAAGGAGCTTTCTTAGGAATACGTTTAGTGCCTCACCACGGTGTAACCATAATCCCCTTTAAAACAAATGCGGTAATAATAATTGTGCAAATAATCAGTGTAATATCTATATTAACATTCACAATTCTTATTTTTTATATAGATTCATTTTTATGAGTTAGTATTATTGCGATGTTAGTTTCTGGTACAGCAGGTAACATGACTGATAGATTCTTATGGAATGGTTATGTTAAAGATATTTTATTCTGAACTTATTTTGAAAAAGTTTTCAAGCGCGATTTAGGAACTTTTAATGTTGCCGATGTATTAATTATTGTTTCAATTATTATTTCAGTTGTTTATTTGGTAATTTCAATTTTTGTTGAATATTTTAAAGAAGAAAAACAAAAAATTGATAATCCTAATAACCAAAATGATATTAATAACAACGATCAAATTGTTTCAACAAACAATCAACACAATACTGTTTCTTAAAATTTAATACAAAAAACCAATAACTTATTGGTTTTTTAATTGACTTAGCATAATTTTCGCGAGTTTCCAAGTTGCGAATTAAAAAATCCGTAAATATCTCATTTTAAGGCACTTTCGGAATTTTTTATAATTTAATTACATTGTAATTTTTACTGCGTTTCCCGGTTTAAGTATAAAAAACAAAAAATAAATTTTAGTTTGTTGAATTAAAAGTTCAAGCCCTCACAATAAGATAGAATTTTATTGTGAGGGCTTGAACAATTCAATATTAACATTTTAATGTTAATTTAGCAAGTTTTATAAATGTTTTTTTAAATTAAAATATGTTTTTTCGCCGTCAAATTTTGATGTTTTTCCTAATTCATCTTCAATTTCTAACAAACGATTATATTTGGCAATCCGGTCAGTTCTTGATAATGAACCGGTCTTAATTTGACCAGTGTTTAAAGCAACAGCTAAATCAGCAATTGTTGTATCTTCGGTTTCACCTGAGCGATGTGAAACAACACAACTAAATCCTGCCTTATGAGCTAATTCGATAGTGTCTAATGTCTCGCTTAAAGTACCTATTTGGTTTAATTTTATTAAAATTGAATTCATTACATCTTTTTTGATTGCTTCACGCAAAATTTCTTGATTTGTGACAGTTAAATCATCGCCAACTATTTGTAATCTATCTCCTAAACGTTGTTTCATTAGTTTAAAACCTTCTCAATCGTTTTCAGCTAGACCATCTTCTATTGAAATAATTGGATATTTATTTACTAATTGCTCATAGTAATCAACCATTTCCTTTGTGCTATATTCTAACTTAACACTATGTAAATGCTCAAAACCTGAACGTTTTTGCTCAATTGCATGTTTTAATTTTTTGAATACATATTTTTTTGAATTTTCATCATAAAATTCACTAGCAGCTGGGTCCATTGCTATTGCTACTGCGTTTTGACCGCTCGTAGCTGGGTTTAATCCTGAAATTTTTATTGCTTCAACCATATAATCTAACACTTCTTCATGAGATTTTAAGTTTGGAGCATAACCCCCCTCATCTCCTACTGTTGTACCGTGTTCTTTTTTTAATAACTTACCTAAATTGTGAAATACTTTATTTGCCATTTGTAATGCTTGTTTAAATGTCTTTGCACCAACAGGCATTATCATAAATTCTTGCATATCAACTGTATTTGACGAATGGGCTCCACCGTTCATAACATTTAACATTGGAACAGGTAAAGTTCTGGCGTTTGTTCCACCTATATATTTATAAAGTGGTAATTGAGTTTCATTTGCTGCTGCTCTTGCAACTGCTAAAGAAACTCCTAAAATAGCATTAGCACCCAAGTTTGTTTTGTTTTTGGTACCATCTAAATCTATCATTGTCATATCAATTAATCTTTGGTCGCAAACATCTAGACCAAATAATTCGGGAGCAATAATTTCATTTACATTGCTAACAGCCTTCATTACACCTTTACCACCAAATCAATTATCCTTGAATTCATCAAATTCTTTATCTCTTAATTCACATGCTTCTCTTGTGCCGGTTGAAGCACCAGAAGGTACCATCGCCACACCTTCATAACCTAATTCGGTTGTGACTTTAACTGCTAAAGTAGGATTGCCTCTTGAATCTAGAATTTCTCTAGCATAAGTATCAATTATTTTTGACATATTAGTCTCCTTTTTGTATTTTTAATGTTTTTATGTTGTTTTGTATTATATTACTTTCGTATTTTTCCAAATCGAATAGTTCTTGTTCTAAATTTAAAACGTCTTCTAAACGTGGTTTTGTAACTGGTTCTTTTGGTGCGAACATTTCACAAGTTTCATTGGCGGCTATAATACTGATATCATAAGTGCCAATCATTTTGGCTATATCAATTGTTTCAACTTTATCCTTTGTTAATAGCGGGCGTAAAATTAACTTTGTGCTGGCGGCATTAATTACTGATAAAGATTCTAAAGTTTGTGAAGCAACTTGACCTAAATTTTCGCCGTTTGATAAAGCCTCAAAATGTAATTTATTTGCTAATATCGATGCTAGGCGATAAAAACTTCGTCTTAACAAGGTTATTTTAAATGCAGGTTTAGAAGTGAGTGAAATATAATTTAGTATTTGTGAATAATCTACTAGGTAAAATGTACTTTTTGACTGATAATTGTTCAATTTTTCGATTAAATTAGTCATTTTATCTATAGTTCTTTGGTCAGTTTGGGGTGGCGAAATAAATGATAAAAATGAAACTTCTAAACCTCTTTTCATTAATTCAAAAGCTCCAACAGGTGAATCAATACCTCCACTCATTAAATGTAAAACTCTACCCGATATACCTACAGGCAATCCGCCTAAGCCTTCACAATAATTTTCAAATATATATGTAGAATTATTACGAATTTCAACATATATAATTTGATCAGGATTGTGTACGTCTACTTTTATATGTGGAAAAGAATTTAAAATATATGAACCTAATTTTACATTAATTTCATTTGATGTTAATTCAAAAGATTTGTTTGAACGACGAGAAGAAATTTTAAATGTTTTTGTTTGTTGTTTAATTAATGATTTTGCCGATTTAAAAATTTCATCAATATTATTTTGTGTTTCGATAACAGGCGAATAAGAGCTAATTCCAAATATGTATTTTAATTTTGCTAAATTATTTTCAGAATAGGTTAAATACATTCGATCAAATTTAGCCTCTGGTTGTTCGCCGACAATATTTTTAACATTTCTAGCTAAAATATCAATGAAATTTTGCCTATTTTTACCCTTAAGTGTCAGTTCTCCATATCTTATTAAAATTTTAGAGTACATTTATTTTTTCCTTTCTAATTAATTGAAGTGCATCGTTATATGCTATCGCAAATTCTTTATTTGTTATTTTTTGTACTATATCTTGGAGTCTTAAATTTATTTTTTCGCTTTTTATAGAAAATTTACTAATTTTATCTAAAAATACTGTTGTCATATATTTATAAATTTGGGCTTTTTGAGTTTTTTTGTATAAATATAGCAATTTTTGAACAAAAGTATCAAGATTTTTGAACGAATTAACTTTATTTTTTAATAGTTGCTCATAATTTTGGATTAATTCAGCAAAAAGTAAATCATTTTCAGTTGTATTGAGTAAAAAGTTTCGTTTTGTTAAAACAATGTAATATCATTGCTCTAATATTATTCAATAATTGTTGAAGTATTTTGGTTTTTGTAAAGTTTCGTTTTGTTGACGTAAAAATACATTTAAATCATTTGTGAAATCAACTAGGACTTCAATAAAAGAATCAAAATCTAAAAAAATATTAGTTTTACTTAATTGTTTTTGTTGTTTTATTTTATTAAAATTTGATTTTAAATGGTTTAATTTTAGCGTAAATTGATTACATTTGATTTTATCAATTTCATTTTTGTTTCTATTAATAATATTAATTTTATTTTCTATTTTTGTTAAAAATTCATCAATTTGTATGAAATTGGTATCAATAAAATTCAAAATTTTTGCATCAGTGTTTAACTTATTTTGCACTAAATAATATTTATGTAATAATTTTTTTATTTCACTTGAAGTGTTTTGAAACGGTTGTGTTAAATAGTTTTTTTGTATTTGGGCTAACGATATTACTAAATTATGAGTTTCAGCTGGATAAAATTGGTGTATTGAGGTCTTTTTGAACATATTTACCAAAGTACTAAAAATTAATTTTTCCATCACTAAAGCATGACTAATTTTGGATGCAAACATACGAAGTTTGCGATCATTTTCGCTTAATATTTCAGTAATTTCGTTTAGGGATTTGTTTTTTTTACTCTCTTCAATTCCGCTAAACTTGATTTTATATTTTTGTAATTCTTCGGATAAAAAATGATATGAACGAACAAGTTTTTGTTTATTTATATTTAATTTTCTTTCTAAATCTTTCAACATTGCTTGAGCATTAGTTAACAATAAATCATTGATTTCGTATCTTAAATTATCCTGTTTTGTTTCTGAAAGAACTTTATTAAAAAAATCATAAAAATTTTGATATTTTTTATTCAAAGTTAAATAAAGCGATTTACTTTTTTTAATATTGGTTTTTTTTATCGTTTGAACTATATCACTGTATTCTTTTTCGTATTCCTGTTTTGATTTGTGTATCGAATTATTTAAAAGTTCTTTTAGTTTTTGATATTTATTGTCATATACACTGTTTATATTAGCTAATTCTTTAAACCTAATTGTTTGAGTTTTTGCGTAATTGTAATTTTTTGTGATATATTCATATCATTTTTGGGTATTTTTTCTATATCTTTGTAAGATGTTTTTGCGTGCTAAAAAAACAAATGATGTTATTAATAAACTTAATATTAAAAGCAAAAAAATACTCATTAGTGAAATTAAAATTATTGTATTTTGACTGAAGTTGTGTTTCATATTTAAATATTATATATAAGCGAATAATTTATGAAAAGCAAATAAAAAATCTGTTAAACAGATTTAAAGTGCACTTAGTTATTAGTTATTACGTGAATTGATACTCTTGTATCCTTCAACGATTTTATCTCTGTAAAAACCACAGAATTGACAAACTTTATGTTGTTGAATAAAGTTAGAACAATTTTTACATGAAACAAGGTTTTGAATTTTTAACGCATCATGAGTACGTCTTTTGTGTTTACGTTGTTTCGAGGTTTTACGTTTGGGAACGATAGCCATTATTCCTCCTTCTAAATATTATAAGATCTTATTATTTATTTAAAATAACGTAAAGTTATTATAAGACAAAACCGAAAAAACAAAAACAAAAAACAAAATATATAATTTCAACATCAATTAAAAAATTAGTGTATTATTTACATAAATAACATAAAGAGTTGCTTAGTTTGACAACGATGAGGCATGCCAACCCCATTACGGAAGGTGGAGAGTTAGGAAGAAATTTCTTCAACATGTTGAAAACTTTTTACTTACTCTTTGTTTTATTTAGCAAAGGAGTTTTTTTTATGAACAAAAATTTTATTTTAAATGACAAAAAATTATTTACTTCTGAGAGCGTAGGCCAAGGCCATCCAGATAAGGTTTGCGATCAAATTTCAGATCGAATTCTTGATGCTTATTTAAAACAAGACCCAAATTCAAGAACAGCTATTGAAACAGTAGCCACTGGTAATATAGTTTTAATAGGCGGAGAGGTTTCTTCAAATGCTAATGTTGATGTGATTGCGATCGCAAAATTAGTTTTTGAAAAACTTAATTATTCAACCGAAAATATTAAATTTATCACTGACATAAAACAACAAAGTCCTGATATTAGTCAAGGTGTTGTTTTATCAGATGAACAAATAGGAGCGGGAGACCAAGGTATTATGTTTGGTTATGCTACTAATGAAACAAAAAATTTTATGCCACTCGCAATTACGTTAGCAAATGAACTAGTTAAAAAAGCTGATTATTTACGCGAAAAAGGTACGTTTAAATGAGCTAAAGCTGATATGAAAAGTCAGGTAACAATTGATTATTCAAACAACACCGTAGAGACAATATTAATGTCAATTCAACATGATGAAAATTTTAACGAAGATGAATTTAAAAACTATATAAAATTTAATATTATTAAACCAGTTTTAGATGAATATAAATTAGAATTACCACATAAAATTTTAATAAATCCTACTGGTCGTTTTGTTATCGGTGGTCCAATTGGTGATGCTGGTTTAACTGGTCGTAAAATTATTGTAGATACTTATGGTGGTTATGCTCGTCATGGAGGTGGAGCATTTAGTGGCAAAGATGCTACAAAAGTAGATAGATCAGCTGCATATGCATGCCGATGAATAGCGAAAAATATTGTTGCTGAAGGCTCATTGTGCAATTGAATTGAAATACAAGTTTCTTACGCTATTGGTGTAGCCAAACCAGTCTCAATTAGCGTTAAAACAGATAAAGAACAAAACAACACCTTAATTAAAAATATTATAAATAGCGTCTTTGATTTAACTCCAAGTGCAATCATTCGTGATTTAAATTTAAAATCACCTATATTTGCCCAAACAAGTTACTTTGGCCATTTCGGTCGTAGTGATTTAGATTTACCTTGAGAAAAATTAAATAAAATTAACGAAATTAGAGAATATTTAAAAACAAATAAATAGTGTATATGTTATAATGTTTTGCATATTTAGCCCGAATAAAACTGCATAACAATAAGGAGAATTATGAGAAAAATAGTTAGACAAAAAAATAAAGAACGAGCAGCTAAAAGATTACATAAATTGCAAAAAGAGCAAGCAAGAGATGCTCGTAGAGCAAGCAGAGCTCAATTATAATTTTTTAAAAATCAAGAGAATTAGTTCTCTTGATTTTATTTATATTCAATAAATACTTTAAAACGACCCATTGGTTGGTCAACTACACTGAATAATTCGTAACTAAAACTTGCTTGTTGTTCTTTGATAAAACATTCATTCATGAATGTTTTCAAAACAAATTTATTTTTATTTAAATTTAGTTGAGAACCACTATGATATTTGTTTAAACGTAATTGTAGAGTTGCATTATCACTAATCACGTTAACACTTAATGGGTTTAATTCAATTCTTGTTAATTTGTTGCTTTGCGGGTCTTTAAATTCATAAATATCATACTCAAATTCTTCGTTGTCAAAAAGATGTTTAATCTTTTGCTTTAAATAATTTGCATCAGCTTCAAATTCTGTTATTTGGTCCTGGCCGCTTTGATTATATTCTGATCGAAATTTTATTTTCATATTTTTAATCTTTCATAAATAATATCTTTACCAAATAAATAAATCGCTTTTGCCAATTCAGGGCCATGTTCGGCAAAGGTTGCGGCTTTTCTAATTGGCATAAATAGTTTTTTTCCATTTATGCTTAATTTTTGCTTAACATTTTCAATTGCGATTTGAATATTTTGAATTGAAAAATCTAAATTTTTTAATTCAGTAAAAAATTCTTTTGCAATTTTAATCTCGTCTTCACGCAAATTAAAATCAGGATTAATTTGAGCATTTTGATAGGTAAATAAATGATTTTTTAATTCCGAGATTGTTCCAACATTTTCTTTAAATGTTTCAATAAATAATTTTGTTCAATTGTTTTCACTACTAATATTTATGAATTTAGCTATCAATGAATTATCAATTTTTTTAAAATATTGTTTTGAAAATCAATGCATTTTGACTACATCGAATTTTGAAGGAGATTTTGATAGACGTTGAGGGTTGAATTTAGTAATAATTTCTTCTTTAGACATTAATTCTGTTGCGTCGTGTGATGTTCAACCTAATAATGTTAAAAAGTTAAAAACAGCTTCAGGAACATAACCTTCATTTCTATAATCTTCAATAAATTGTTTTAATGTTGTATCTCTTTTTGAAAGTTTTTTACCTTCCATATTAGTAATCACAGTAAGATGGCCAAAATCTGGTTGTTTTCACCCTAATATTTGGTAAATATATATTTGCTTTGGTGTATTAGTTATATGTTCTTCTCCTCGTAAAACATGACTTATTTGCATATCATGATCATCGATTACCACAGCAAAATTATAGGTTGGATATCCATCAGATTTTACAATTACTCAGTCACCGATGTCGCTAGAATCAAATGAAATTTTTCCTCTCACAATATCGTTTCAGCTTAATTCAATATTTTCAGGCATCGACAATCTTATTGAGTATTCACCGTTTTGGTCTCGTCTATTTTTCTCTTCGTCACTTAATTTCAATCAATTTTTGTTATATTTAAAAGACGCGATCCCTTTTGCATCACTTTCTAGGTGTTGTGCTTGTAATTCATCGCTATTATCATAGGCTTTATAGGCCAGACCTTTATTCAATAAATATTGTGCTATTTCTTTGTATCTATCAAGTTTTTCGCTTTGGCGATATTTACCACAATTAGGATTTGGTTTAAATGGACTTTCATCTGGAATAATTCCCAATCACTCCAAATTTTCCAATTGACTTTTTTCTCCATTGCTTACATTTCTTTTAACATCTGTATCTTCTAACCTAAAAATGAATTCACCGTTAAAATGTTTGGCAAATAAATACGAAAATAGTGCAGTTCTAGCTCCACCTATATGTAAATAACCTGTGGGACTAGGTGCATATCTTGTTCTAATTTTTTTATCCATTGTACTCCTTAAATCTATTTATAAATTGTATATTAATATCGCAAAAGTAGATAAAAAACACCTAAATAGGTGTTTAAGTTGATTTAAGTTGTTTTGTAAAAATTCTGGCAACAAAATTAATTCCTAATATGGCAAAAGTGGCTAATCATGTATATGCCATTGCTATTTCAGGATGATAATTACGAGTGTTTAAATTAGTTCAAATTTTTGTACCGATATTTAATTGCGAAGGAGCAAAAATAGAGTATGTTATTGAATTTCTAAAAATTAATTCAAAGTAGAAAAATGATAAAGCTATAAAATCAAATTTAATTGTGGGTAATACATATTTAAAATAAATTTGATTATTGCTAAAACCTTGAATACGCATATTTGAAACAATTTCTTCATCAAGATTATCAACCGCTTCGCTTAATTGTTTAGAAATACTTGACATTTCATGTAAAGAGATAATAATTATTATTAAAAGTAAAGGAGATTGAAACAGAGGTTGAAAGATAAAAAAATATACAATTGTTGGTATTAAACGCACCAAAACATTAATTATTCTCCAAAAAAATGCCAAATATCTATTATTTAAGCTTAGGGATTGTAATCGTATAGCGATAAATGTTAAAGCAATACATAATGCTAAAGCTAAAATAGTGAATGAAATTGATTCTCAAAGAACATATAAAGGATTAGCTAGATTTCATCGCTTTAAATTAAATACTGAAAAATCAGGTCTAAAAAAGTATTTAAAAAAACTTTTAGTAGCTGACAATTCAAAAAAAAGTCATTTTATAGTACTTAATGTATAAATACTTAGAATAAGACAAAAACTAAATATTGCAAAATAAATAATTTTTCGAACATTTATATGTTTTGCCATTTTTTTATAATTTAGAAATTTAAAATTAGAATTAATTTGAATTTTTTTGCTTTTTGCTTCAATTAAATATTTTTTAAAAATAATATTAATAATTTCTAAAAAAACAATAAAAAGCATCAAAAATGTAAGCGGAATACCTAATTCTTTAAAATTAGTTGTTTGACTCGCTCCATATGAAATCAAAACTCCGATTCCAGGTAATGATAATGCTCCTAAAATCGATGACCAGCGCATATTAGATTCAAAAGAAAATATAAATAACGAATAGATTCGGTGTTTGACACGAGGTCAAATTTCTTTGTAAAAAGCTTTGAATTTGTTATTGCCTTGGTTAATTGAATTTCAATATGAACTTAAATCTACATTTTCAAAAATTTCAATATAGTATTTATGCAATCATAATCAAGTGAACCAAACAAAAACAAGTAATAAACTTAATTCGTTACGAGCAGTAAATGTAATCACTCTTATAAAAACTAGTTCAGGCATTGCACGCAAGACTAAAATTATTGATTTAAACGCGAAAGCGCTATACTTATTTGTTGCTCTAGAGAATGATAAAATACTGGTAAATAAAGCAAGTAAAAAGCCAATAAATGTTCCTACTAAACCCAATTTAATAGATAATCATAACAATGTTAACGAATCAAATATTAATGGAGTATATTCACCGCTAGTCCGGCCGGTTAAACGATAACTTTTTGTATCAAAAATGAATAAATTTTGTATTTTTTGAATTATTAAATTTCCGTTTTCAAATCTTAATTTATCGCTTTTGTCATAAATTATATATGCCAGTAAAGCAATTGAAAAAAGTATTGTTAAGTGAACAAAAACCGGATGTAATTTTCAGCTAGTTTTTTGATTATTTTTTGAACTTTTATACCTGTAGCGAAATCATTTTTTTTCTTTAATTACTCAAGTGTTTTGAGTGCTTGAATTAATTCTCATTGATTGATTTCCTTGGTGTTTTTTGCCAAAAACACTCGTTTATTTTTAATTGCAATTACGTGAGTGAAATGAGATTTAATGAAACTTAAATCGTGTATATTAACCAAAATTGTCTTTCCGTCCTGAGATAATTTTTTCAATAATTCTAAAACTTCACGACTTGTTTGGTTGTCTAAATTTGATGTTGGTTCATCAGCTAAAATTAAATCTACATTTTGAATTAATAATTTAGCAATTTCAACTCGTTGTTGTTGACCACCACTTAATTCGCTTACTCGATAAAACGCTTTATTTAAAATTCCTAATTCATCCAATGTTTCAAAAATTTTTATTTTTTCTTTGTGTGTTAAAATTCCGAAAAATTTCTGAATAAAATTTGGATAATTAGTGTTTGTTCTTTTTATATTTTCGAATACATTTTCAGTGTTGATTAAGTTAGCTTTTTGAGTTAAAAAGCCAACTTTATTTATGGTTTTTTTTCAATCTTTTTTGTTTAATTTATTGATATCTTTATTAAATATTTCAATTGTTCCATTTTTAGGTTTTATTGCACGAACAATTAATTTAAACAATGTGCTTTTACCGACACCGCTAGGTCCAATAATTGCTACCATAGAACCTTTTTCGATATTGATATTAATATCTTGCAAAACTAAATCTGGATTTTTGTTGTATGCGAAATTAAGATTAGTAATTTTAATTACTTGTGTCATTAGTTATTTCCGGTATTGAAACATTTTTATCATTTTTTGTTTCAGCTTGAACTTGTAAATACATAAATTTTTGGAATGTTTCAAAATCGATTGGTTGAAATTTATTATAACCAGTGTAAATACCATAAGTATTTTCACTTAAAGATAATGAATTTAGTGCTTTTGAAATTAAATTTGCTTGTTTTTGACTAATGCCTGGTCTAGCTAAAACAACATCGTATGCAGCGGGGTTTGTTATAGTTAAAGTTCTTACTACAACATTATTTTCGTTATCGTAATTTTGATCCGATTGAAAACCTTGTGGTTTAAAATATTCTGGATTTTTAACATTATTTGTTCAATTATATACTCCTTCATCATCAAAACCGATTAATGGAGTGATATTTGAAGAGTGTGCTTTACCCAAGGTATCTTTGATACTTTGACCCTTAACAACTTTTGAATTATTAGATTCAAAATATTCATTAATTTCTTTTAATGATTTATTAAAATGTCTTGCTAGTAAGGCAACTTGATATTTATAACCACCTGAACTGGTGTTTTTTCTGTATGTTATTCCATGATTTATAAATTTTTCTCAATCTTTATTATTTCAATCTTGAATAATTTGATCTCGTTGTTGTTTATTACCAGCTATATAAATTGCCCCATGATAAACATATGTTAATTTATCTTTTTCGTAAAATTCCACAAATTTAGAGCCATCAAAATTTAGTGTTTTTTTAGCAACTGCTTTTTGTCAATCTGGATATTCATAACCAATATTTTTTACTCAACTTTCGTTGTTTTTTTGAGCAGTTAAACGTAATTTATCTGTATCTGTACCTGTTGTATATATATCATTATCTGCACCTTGTCAGTTAAATTTTAACGTACTTGTTTGTGCTACCAATTTAACACCGTTTAAATTGTTTACTTTGCCGGTTTCATCGGCAAATGAATTTAAATATGTTGCGTAATTAGCAATCATTAAGTCTAATGTGTTATTATTGCTTTCTAATTTTGAGTAAAATGTGTCTTTATCTTGATTTGTTTCAATTAAGAAATTAACATCAGGTAAATTTTTAGTTTCTTGGTCCAGGTTTTTAAATTCATTAAATCTTTGACCTAGTAAAGTTAAAAATTCTTTTTCAATTTTACCTTGTCCTTTATCATTTTCTGATTTAAAACCTGGATTTATATATGAATTTACAATAGTAATGTTTGTATCCCATTGGTTTGCTATTTTGTTAGAATTCTCTGTTGAACCATTACCATCACTGCCTTGACTTGGTTTATCTGTTTTTCCAACGCAGCTTGCTGCCAAAAGCGAAATAGATGACAAAGATAGAGGACTTAGTCATAATAATAATTTTTTGTTTATTTTCATTATTTCTCCTTAACAAGGAATAATATTAAAAAACGAGCCACGCATGAATTACCATGATCTGCTATAGGTATGTTCTCAGCCGTTTTATCAGCACCCTTGTTAATTTAATTATAAACTAGAAAAAAGTTATTTTGTTTTAAATTGTGTTTAAAAAGATAATTTTTTATTAGTTTTATCAACACTTTATTGTCTTTTTTAATTAATAGCAATTTGGATTTATCTAGACGAATAATCATAATTTTGGATATTATAGTATAATTTAAATATTAATTTTAATATTAAATAGCAAGGAGAATTATGTCGAATAATAAAGATAATAAAAATAAATTAGCTATTGAAAAGGAAGAAAATAAATCTAAATTTGAAGATTTTGATGAAAACATAATACCAGACGAAGAATTATTTATAGCTTTTAAAGAAGAAAAGATTGAACAAGATATTGAAGATGATGAACCTAGTCCACAAAATAAAGATGACTATGTGGTTCAATCACAAATTATTGAATCTCCTGTTGATGGTTTACATCCTGTTGAAATTGATCGTGAAATGAAAAATTCATTTTTAGAGTATGCAATGAGTGTTATTGTGTCACGAGCGTTGCCTGATGCTAGAGATGGTTTAAAACCTGTACATAGAAGAATTCTTTATGATATGAGTGAATTAGGCATAACACATTCAAGTCAACATAGAAAAAGTGCCCGTATTGTAGGTGATGTTTTAGGTAAATACCATCCTCATGGTGATTCGTCAGTGTATGAAGCAATGGTGCGTATGGCACAAGAATTTTCTATGCGTTATCCTTTAGTCGATGGACACGGTAACTTTGGTTCTATCGATGGTGATGGTGCTGCTGCTATGCGTTATACAGAAGCTAGAATGAGCAAGGTTGCTTTTGAAATGTTGGACGGAATTAAAAAAGATACTGTTGATTTTGTAGATAATTATGACGCCAGTGAAAAAGAGCCAGTTGTTCTTCCTTCGCGTTTTCCTAATCTTCTTGTTACTGGTGGTTCAGGGATAGCGGTTGGAATGGCAACTAATATTCCACCACATAATTTAGGTGAAGCTATAGACGCAACAATTGCCCTAGCAAAAAACCCACAAATAAGCATTGAAGAATTGATGAAATTTTTACCAGGTCCTGATTTTCCGACTGGAGCAATAATTTTAGGTGTTAAAGGTATTAGGGACGCCTATGAAACGGGAAAAGGTTCAATCACAATGCGTTCGGTAGCAAAAATTGAAGAATTTAAAAACGGCAAATCTCGCATTATAGTTAGTGAAATCCCATATGAAATCAAAAAAACAGCAATTATTGAAAAAATTGCCGAATTGGTTAAAGATAAAGTAATTGAAGGTATTTCTGATTTACGCGATGAATCTAATCGCGAAGGTATCAGAATTGTAATTGATGTAAAACGCAATATAAATCCACATATTTTGTTAAATAAACTATATCGTCAAACTAATTTACAAGTAAATTACAATGTTAATTTTGTTGCTCTGGTTAATGGTGAACCAAAACTCTTAAATATTAAACAAGCTATTGAAGTTTATTTAAAACATCAAGAAGAAGTTGTTACAAGAAGACTTAAATTTGATTTAGAAAAAGCAAAAGATAGATTACATATTCTTGAGGGTTTAAGAATAGCTGTGGAAAATATTGATGAAGTGATTAGAATTATTAAATCATCAAAAAACGATGCAGAAGCTCAACAGCGTCTAGCTAATCGTTTTGATTTAAGCGAAAGACAAACTAAAGCGATAGTTGATATGCGTTTAGGTCGTTTAACTGGACTTGCTATTGAAAATATGATTGAAGAAATGAATCAATTAATTTTTGAAATTGAAAGAATTGAATCGATATTAGCTGATCATGGAAAATTAATTCAATTAATTATTGATGAATTAAGCGAAATTAAAAATAAATATTCTGATGAAAGAAGAACATTAATTGATTTAGAACTGGGTTCTCAAATAACTGACGAAGATTTAATTCCTGTACGCGATATTGTTATCACAACATCTTCAAAAGGTTATGTTAAAAGAATTGATTTAGAAGAGTATAAAACACAAAAACGTGGTGGTGTTGGTGTAACCACTATGAAAACATATGATGATGACGACATCGCCTCTTTAATTACATGTTCAACTCATACAGATTTATTATTATTTTCTAATTTGGCACGAGTTTATCGTATAAGAGCACACGAAATTCCAGAATTATCTAAACAATCTAAAGGTGTTCCGTTTATAAATTTAGTTCCTACTTTAAATGTAAAAAATAATGAAAAAATAGTTTCTATATTACCGATCAACGAATACAAAGAAAATGAGTATTTATTTACAGCCACAAAATTTGGTATTATTAAAAAAACTTCACTTAAAGAATATCAAAAAATAAATACTGGTGGCAAATACGCATTTAATTTACGTGAAGATGACGAACTTGTTAGAGCATTAAAAGTAAACGATGAAGCGTTAATAATGTTAGCCAATAATCATGAACGTGTTGTTAAGTTTTTCTCATCTGATTTTAGACCTTTATCAAGAACTGCTTACGGTGTAAAAGGTATTGATCTGGATGCAAATGAACATGTTGTTTCTGCTTCATCAAATTTAGAAGGTGATATTGTTTTAACAATTGGAAGTTATGGTTATGGTAAATTGACTAGTCATGAAGAATTTAGATTAATTAAACGTGGTGGTAAAGGGGTTAAAGGAATAAACACTAAACTTGCTGGTAATATTGTATTTTCGCGCTTTGTAAATACTACAGATGAATTGTTAATTATTACATCTTCGGGTACGACTATTCGAACTAAAATTTCTGATATTTCGCTTGTAGGAAGAGCAAGTAAAGGTGTTAAATTAATAAATTTAAAAAATAAAGAAACAATTCAAGCTGTAGAAATTATTAAAAATGAAGTTGATTCTTTATAAACTAAATTAAAATTATATTAATACTTATGAAATCAAATTCACGATCGCCAAAATCAGATAAAGATTCACTATTAATTGTTAATAATTCATTAATTTTTCAACACAAAAGTGAAAAAAATCCGCTTTCAAAACAATCCTTAGTTTTGCTTTCTAGTGCTATTGATACAGTTTTAAAACCACAATCAAATATTTTAATTTCTCTAGAAGGAGTTAGTCAAAATCAATATATCAAAAAAATTGCTTGTTTTTTACAATACCAAAATCATAAAATATATGAGTATGATAAACATGTTTCAATACCACTAATGGTCGATGAATTTGTTTTAAAAAATGAAGCAATTGATTATTTAATTAAAATTAGCATTTCAATTCAAAATCAGTTAATTAAAATTCAAATTAAAGACAAAAATTTTGACAATCTTAACTCACAAACTATAAATGAAATAAAAAACATCTACCAAAAAAAACCGTTTTTTAACTTTGATTACAATTCCCGGCAATTTGAACAAATAGAATACAAAAAATATTTAGACTTATTAACTTCAAAAGAGCAAATTCTTAAACCATTTTTACACATAAAACAAAGATATTTATCTACTCATTTGCTTTCATACACAATGAAAACAAATGCAGATATTTTAGAAAAATTGCTTATTAATAACGAAAGTCGCAAAACATTCAAAACTCTTCGTAAACCACATAGTTTTAAATTTTTAAAATTTTTAGCGCTTTTTACTAAACGTAGACTGCTTAAGCAAAACATAAAAAACATTTTTCATATCGAAGCTAACTCACAATTAAAGGTTGGTTTATTACTAAATAATAAATATCGTTTTTTAAGTTCAAATTTTTTAGCACTCATATATTTAGATTTTTATCTTGAAGAATACAAGCGAAGTAAATTTGACATTTCTCAATTTAAAATTCTAATTCCTTATACTGCTAATTATGCGGTTAAAGATTTATTAAACCAATATCATATACAATGAGAATATTTCGATGAAAATACTTACAAAAAGTACAAAAACGATAGGAATTTTGTATTCGCCTATACAGAAAATTACTTTATGCCAAATCCACAATATTCGTTAGAATTTAACAATTATTATTTTTTCGCCTGTCTTGAATGAATGTTGAATTCGTATGTAAATAGAAACAATTTATTGAATTATAAATATAACAAATTAATTGAAACTTTTGGTATTGTTAAAACCAAGCATGAAGAATATAAATTACAGCCCAAAAATATTAAATACATAGCAAGTTTTATACGGAATTTATATAGTGGTAAAAAAGATAAAGAGTGAGCATTAATGGAAGTTATTGAAAAATGAGATAATGGAAAATATTATTTATTTCGTGTTGAAACAATTAAAAAGCACGAAATACTAATTTATTATGATTATTACAAAAATAAAATTTGTGTTGATTTAAAAATGTGTATGGTTTATCAATATCGTTCAAATTATTCTTTTTTAGACCATTTTAAGCTACAATTTAAAATTTGAAAAATCACAAATATGTTGCGTAAATATGTTAAAAAACAGAAAAAAAGCGAAAAACAACAAAGCAAACTTAAGATTTAACTATCAAACTAAAATATGTTAATTTTCTTTAACATTTCATGTAAGATTTAAAAATCTATATTTTAACTTTTATATTAATATTTTTTTTATATAATTCATAAGCATATTACAGCTGTTAATCATAGTTATAAATTATATTTATTCATAATGGATTTGAAAGTAGGGTTGCTGAAAACCGAAATCATTAAATAAATATTAAATTACTAGAGATTATCCCTTTTGATGTTTTATGCAGAAAGAGGAAAACATGAGATATACTGGTCCAGTTTTTAAAAAATCACGTCGCTACGGTTTTTCAATTTTAGAAACAGGTAAAGAATTTTCTAAAGGTAAAAAGAGAACCTATGCCCCTGGTCAACACGGGAATAAACGTGCTAAATTATCTGATTACGGACTTCACTTATACGAAAAACAAAAAGTTAAATTTGTTTATGGCTTAAATGAAAAACAATTAAGAAAATTATTTGAAAAGGCAACAAAACTTAAAGGTGTTTTGGGTACAAATTTAATTCAATTATTAGAGTCTCGTTTAGACAATTTAGTTTATAGAGCCGGTTTTGCTAATACAAGAAGACAAGCAAGACAATTAGTTGCTCACAACCACTTTACTCTAGACGGTAAAAAAGCAAACATTCCTTCAATGATTGTTAAAGTAGGTCAAAAAATTGCTCTAAAAGAAAAATCACAAAAAAATGTACAAATTACTACTAATTTAGCAGAAAAACGCACTTCAAGTTGGTTAACACTAAAAGAATTTGAAGCTAATTTTGATCGCTTACCTGAAAGAAGCGAAGTATTACCTGAAATAAAAGAAAACTTAGTTGTTGAGTTCTATTCAAAATAATAAGGTTTAGGAGAAGTTTATGAAAAAAGATATTCATCCAAAATATAATAATGTTAAAGTTACATGTTCAACATGCAATACAGAGTTTGAATTTGGCACAACAAAATCAGCCATTTCAGTCGATGTGTGTTCAGGTTGCCACGTAGCTTACACAGGTGATAGAGCAAAAACTAAAGCAACAGGTATGATTGATAGATTTAATCAACGTCTTGCTAAATCAGGTAAAAAATAATTTTAATAAACGCCAATTGGCGTTTTTCTAATACTATATTTAGCACTCAAATGATAAATTTGCTAAAAAATGATATAATAACATTATGAGTAATTTTGTTTTAAATCCAGACAAACAATTTATTTTAAAATCTGTAATTGATTTATATATCGAAACAGGGCAGCCTGTTGGCTCATCAACACTAGTTGAACGTTTTAGTATTAAATTTTCAAGTGCAAAAGTTCGCTATATTATGAATGAACTTGAACAATTAGGTTATTTAGAAAAAACATATAGCTCAAGCGGTAGAGTTCCATCGATAAAGGGTTATAAATACTATGCTAATTATTTAGTTTTACACGATTCGTACTCATTAAGAGAAAAAATTAAAGATATTTTTGCCAATCGCCGAACAAATGTTGATGAAACAATTAAACAAGCTTGTAAAGTTATTTCAGATACTATTGGCTTAACATTAATTACTAGTGAAACTAATGAAAATTCAACCCTGAAAAGTATTCAATTAGTACCATTAAGTGTTGATATGGCAACTATTGTTTTAGTTACATCTTTTGGCGAGGTTAGTCATAAAACAATTAATATTGATTTAACAAAAAGTGATATGGAAGATTTAAGGATCGCGATTCGTATTTTTAAAGAACGCTTAATTAATATACCGATTTTAAAATTAAGAGAAACAGCGGATAGTCTTGCCCCTATTTTAGCTACTCAAATAAAAAACTATGAATCCATTCTTGAAAGTATGGTTAATAAAGTTTTTGATTTTGAGTTGCAAAATAAAAATGTTGTCTATGGTAAAGATAAAATCGTTCTTGTAGACGAAATATCTCGCCGTGATCTTTCTAATATTTTGTATTTAATTGAAAATCAATCAATTTGAAAAACAATTGAAGGTGATAAAACTGATGAAGATGCCACCTTAAAAATCTCGGTGCGCGATGATCATAGTTCTATAATCACTAAAAAAATTGAGGGTAATGATAACAAAATTAGGGAAATAAGTTTAATTGGTTCAAATCGAATGAATTATCATAAATCAATCGCTGCAATTAAATTACTTGAAGATTTAATTATAGATAAAGGAGAAAAATAATGAAAAATTTAGAATTAGGTTCAAAAATTAAAGTTGATGTTAAAGTTTTTAATGAGGGAAAAATTGTTAAACAATTGACAAAACGAAATTTTTTGCTAACTTTAGGACAAAATCAAATAGTTGCTGGCCTTGATGAAAAAATTATTGAAGCAGGCTGAAAAGAAAAATACACTATTCCGTACTTATTTCAAAACACTAATGATCAACAAATAGATGGCAAAACATTAAACATAGAAATTTTTAACTTAACTTTTAAAAAACGCTTTTCAAAAAAAGAAAATAAAGAACAACTAAAAATATCTAATTTAACGGCCCAAATTGCTGAATTAAGTAAAATAAATTCACAATTAAAGCAAAAATTTGAAGTTTTAGAAGACATAAATAACGATTTAAAAGAAAAAATCCGTGAATTAAGTAATAAAATTGCCGAAAATAAAAGAATTACTGTACCAGATGAAGAAGTTAAAAAAATCAAACAATATGCTTTGCAAAAATTTTTCGAAGAATTTAGTAGTCCTTATTCAACTTTAAAAGCAGCGATTAATTCAGGCATTAATCTTGATGATGTTAATGTTAAAACTTATGTTAAAGGTTTTGAAATGGTTTTAGGAATGGTCGAAAATGTTTTTACAACACACGGACTAAAAATAATAAAACCAAATGTTGGAGATATTTTTGATCCAAATTTACAAAAGGCTATTGATTTTGTTATTGATAACGATAGGGAAACAAACACTATTGTAAAAGTTAGTTCAGATACATATATGCTTTTTGATAGAGTTATTAAACCTGCTGTTGTTGTTTTAAGTAAAAAAGAACAATCTAATATTTAGGAAGTGTAAGTTATGAAAAAAAATAACAATCACATAAACAAATTTAAAACAGCTAGTAAAGATGCCTGAAGTTTAGTTAAAAAGAGCAACATGTTAATGCTTGCAATTGGTCTTTTGATTGGAACTTCGTTTAATACAGTTGTGCGTTCATTAGCAAATGATGTTATTTTGCCACCAATTGCTAAATTATTTGGTTTTAATCAACTTGAAAAATGAACTATCGGTGGCAATGTTTTAATTGGTAAATTTTTAGCAGCATTATTAGCTTTTATCATTGTTACTATTGTTATTTATTTAGCATTAATGATAATTTTTATGATTAAAGCAACAATTGATTTTCGCAAATTATTGAATTTACAACAAAAACCAAAACCAGAACCTGAGCCAACAACCGAAGAATTGATTTTAGCTGAACTAAAAAAAATGAATGAAAATTTTGAAAAAAAAGAAAGTTAAAAACTCATATGCAGTTTTTAATATTTTTTTCCGTTTTTTTAGGTTCTTTATTAAGCAGCATATATTGATTGGGAGGTAAAATGAAATATAAAATTAAAGAAATTCCAATTAAAGATCAGGTTAAAATTTATGGTGGTAGTGCTCTTTCAGTTTTTACAGCTGTTGCTCCTATTGTAATATCTGGCATTAGTGCTATAGCAAGCGTGATTCGAATGTTTACATCTAAATCAGGTGAAAATAAAATAGGCACAAATTCAATAAAATGAAATAATGAACCGGCAAAAGCAGTTGAAAACGTAATGAGTAAAACAAAAACAATTTATTTAAGTTATTAAATAAACAAAATTATTTTATTTATGAACATATGTAATATAATTGTATCGTTACTTTTGTAACCATTCTGAACGGGTCTACAAGTATGTTTAACATCACCCTTAAGATGAGCCACAAAATTCAGGAGATTAATAGATATGTTCGCTATTATTGAAACTGGAGGCAAACAAATTTTAGTCAAAGAAGGACAAACTATCTTCATCGAAAAAATTGCCGGTGAAGAAGGGACAAAAGTTAAATTTGACAAGGTTTTATTGGTTGGTGAAAAAATTGGCCAACCATATCTTGAAAAAGCATATGTTGAAGGAGAAATCCAAAAACAAGGCAAAAGCAAAAAAATTATCGTTTACCGTCACAATGCCAAATCAACACACAAAAGAAAATTAGGACACCGTCAACCTTATACACGTGTTCTAATTAATAAAATTGTAGGATAATTTAGAAATGGCACACACGAAAGCTGGTGGTTCCACTAAAAACGGTCGTGATAGTCGCGGCCAAAGACTTGGTATTAAATTAGGTGATGGTCAATTCTGTACAGCAGGTTCAATTATTTTCCGTCAAAGAGGAACAAAAATTTTTCCTGGCACAAATGCCGGAATTGGTAAAGACGATACAATTTATGCTTTAATTACAGGATACGTTAAATTTGAAAAACGTAGAAACCGTACATATGCCTCAGTATATGAAGAGAGAGTTGTAACTCCAAAAAACAAATAATAAAAACCAGCAGTTTGCTGGTTTTTTATTTGATTTATTAAGAATTGATAAAAAAGTTCTTTTTTTAATTCTATTGTGCACAAATATTTATAAATATTGGAGGTAAAATGAATGAGTTATTAGTTTATTTTTCATATATTAATCGTGGCGATAATTATAAAATATTTAAAGATTTAGTTAATAAAAAACGCGTTGGAGAATCACATATCCAACAAGTATTAAACAATTTAAAAAAAGAGCAAATTAATTTTATTACTGTCTTTGATGATCAATACCCAAAAGCATTAAAAATGTTAAAATATGCTCCATATGTAATTTATTACAAAGGAAATTTAGATATTTTAAATAAAAATTTAATTTGTTTAACAGCAGACATAAAAAATTCAAACATAACTAAATTTATTGATAAAAGCATAGAAAATTTTAACAAAAATTTTAGTTTAATAACCACTGATTTTAGCGAAATAGATCGTGAAATAAGCAAGTATTTTCGTCAAAACAATAACTATATTGTGCATGTTTTAGCAAGTGGACATTCATTCTTAAATTCAAGCATTGACATTAAAAATGAATTATATATAAGTCAATATCCTCCACAAGTTAATCCTAAATTACAAAGATTTAAAGAAAGAAATGTTATAACAGCAGCAATTGCTAAATATTTAGTTATATATGGTTCAAAACAAGGTTCTGGAATAATAAATTTAGCGACATATTTTAATGATTTTGGTAAAAATGTTTATTGTTATCCAAGTTTAAATTTAGAAGATGGCAATAATTTTTTACTTAAAAATGGTGCAAATTTAATCACTCATGTAGCTGATGTGATAAATTATTAAATGAATAAAAATATTGAATTTATTGAACGAAAATAAACATTTTTAATATTAAAATCTACATACTAAAAAAATAAATTTATTTATAATATCTCTATGAATTTTCAAGACAAAAAAAATAAAAAAACTGAACCACTTGCAGTGCGCAAAGTAAATCAAAAAATTAGGGAATTTAAAATGGGTTCGTATGCCTACGATTTTGAAAACCCACACGAAAAAGAAGTAATGCATAAACATAAATTACAGTATATTCTACGAACTTTTTATATGTTTTTAGTTGCAATTTTATTCAATTTTGGTGTAATTGTGTTTTTACAAAAATCTGAAACTATTCCATCTGGTCTTTCTGGTATACCGATGTTAATTACCCTAGTTTGAACTAAATTAAAACCATATTTTGCAGTATTATATTTGGTATCGAATATTCCCTTATTTTTAATTTTTTGACGTAAAACTAAATTATCCTTCAGTTTACATACATTAGAATTTATGCTTTTTCAAATTGTAATAAATTTTTTATTAACTATAGGTGGAGAAAATTCTGTTGCTGCGTGGTCACAAAAGGTATTTAATATCGCACCGGGTTGAGAACAAGTTATTGAGGTTATAGACAAAAATAATGGCACAAAACAATTATTTGAAAATTCGATTACATGACCAATTTTAGCGAATGGTTTAATTGGTTCGGTTTTTGTAGGAGTTTCAATTTCGCTTGCTTGAAAATTTGGTGGTTCAACAGGAGGTACTGATATCATTGCTTATTATTTTTCAACCAAAAAACAAAAAAGCGTGAGTTGAATGTTATCAGTATTTGCTATAGGCTCAACAATAATTTTTCTAATTATTTTTTCGTTTGCTCGCAGACATCTTCCAACTGCTAAAATAATATATTTAGCTGACGGTACTCAACATTATCAAATGATTAATCAACGAGTGGTTATTGGTATGCGTGAATTAACTACTTTTGTTTATATTATTGTTGTTAATGGTTTAATTTCAGTTTTATATCCAAAATATAAAAAAGTTAATGTTGAGATTTCATGTGGCACATCATTTGCGCGCATTATTGAATATTTTAAAGAAATTAAATACTGACATGCTTATTCAATTTTTACTACCCAAAGTGGTTATACGGGTGAAAAAGTTTATAAAATCAATACAACAATGTTGCTTTTAGAAACAAAAAATATTATTAAAGATTTAAGAGCAATTGACCAAAAAGTTTGAATTAGTATTAAGCCTACATACCAAATTCATGGAAGTTTTAATACTCATTATGTTGATCAAAACTAATTAAATTTTAAAACATCATAGATCACCTATGATGTTTTAAATAAATCATTATTAAATATCTTCGTCCATTTCTTTTTGCTCATCTGCCACTAATTTTTTAGCATCGGCTAATTGTAAGCTAAAAAATGTTGTAACACCACGATTTTGCATTGTAGCCCCAAACAAAGAATCAACTCGCGACATTGTACCATGGCGGTGTGTAATAACTAAAAATTGTGTTTTAGCCTTCAATTCTTGTAAATATTCGGCATATCTAACAACATTAGCCTCATCTAAAGCAGCTTCAACTTCATCTAAAATACATAAAGGTAAAGGTCTTGCTTTTAAAATGCCAAATAATAATGAAATTGCTATTAGTGATTTTTCACCACCTGAAAATAATTTGATGTTGGCGATATTTTTACCAGGAGGTTGAGCTTTAATTTCAATTCCTGATTCTAAAATGTCGTTAGGATCGCTTCAATATAATTCAGCTTTACCACCACCCAACATTGTCGCAAAAACATCATTAAATGGTGCGTTAACATCATCAACAATGCTAGTTAGTCGCGAAATAATTATTTTATCATTTTCGGCAATTGATTTTTCAATTTTATGTTTAGCTTCGCTTAATTCGGCAAAACTTTTACTAAAATTATTAAATCTTTCTTCTTCTTCAATTAATGCCTCAAGCGATTCAATATTAACATTCCCTAATTTATCAATTTCTTCGCGTAAATCACGCACAATTTCTTCAGCCTGTTCGCGTGGTAATTCTAAATGATAATTTTGTGAGGCAGATTCAAAAGTCATTTTGTATTGTGCAGCTAATCGTTCACGTGATTGATCTAATAATAATTTTGAACGATCTTTTTCACTCAATTTATTTGCATATGATAAAACTAATTGGTTAAGTGTTGAAGAATAATCATTGCGTGTTAAGTTTGTTTGTTCAATGTCGTTATTAAGCAATTTAATTCTCTGAGCTTTTGCACTTAATTCAGATTCAAGAGTAATTTTTTTAGTATTTAAAATTTCCAAATCATTTTGCGCACTTTTGGTGTTTTCTTTATTTTGATTATTGAAAGATTGAATTTGGGCGTTTAGATTGTTAAGTTTAATTTCAAAGCTATCTAAAGCGTTTTGTTCGTTAGTTTTTTTAGAAATTAAAGTTGAAATTTGGCTTTGTAACGATGAGTCTAATTCGTAAGATTGTTTACGTGAATTTTCAACCTCGTGTAATTTAGTTAAAATTAATTGAATTTGAGCATTAATTCCGGGAATTAAACCTTGTAATTCTTTAATTTTTTCATCAAAACCTAATAAACTTTGTGTTTTGTCCTTAGCACCACCAACAATTACACCGCCCGGTCTAATAGTATCACCATCCATAGTAACAATCATATAACGACGTTCTAATATATTAGCAATTTTATTGGCTTGATCAATATCAGAAGCAACTATAACATTACCTAGTAAGAATTTTTTAAGAATATCAAATTCGCTTGAAGTGGTGACTAAATCAGCCGCGATTGCGACAAAACCAGGATGACCTTGAATACCTAATAAATGATCATCGCGCACATATTTGGCTTGTATTGAGCTTAGAGGAATAAATGTTGCTCTTCCACCGTCATTTTGTTTTAAGAAATTAACTGCTTTAACCGCAGTTTCAGATTTATCTACAACAATATGTTGAGTTGCGTTTGCTAAAACTGTGTCAATTGCACGAATATATTGATTGTCAATTTTGATTAAATCAGCTACTGTACCTTTTAAAGGTTTACCAAAAAAAGTTTTATTTTCTAAAATTGTTCTAGTACCCTTAAATAATAAAGTATTAGATTCTTTTTGTTGTTCTAAAACTTGTAAATGTGTACGAATTTTAGTTAAATCATTTTCTTTTTTATTTTTTTGGATATTCAATAGACTTATTGCTTCTTCGGCTTTTTTAAGTGCTGCCCGGTTTTCGCTAGTACGAATACTCAAAACTTGGATTTGTCTATCTACTTGTTGGATATTTTTGGTGTGAGCCTGAGCTAATTTTTGATAGGCCGCTATTCTTTCTTCATTACTTGCACTAATTTCACCCTGAGCAATTAAACGCTCACGAGCCGTTTCTTCTTTGAGTACCAGTTCAATATTACGTAATCTCTCGTTAATTTGTTTTAATTCTGTGTCTAATTCTTCGTATTGTTTTTGAGCTTCAATTCTAAAACTTGTACTTTGGCTAATTTTAGTTTCACATTCTTTAATTCTTTCGTCTAAATTACTTTTTGTTTCTTGAACACCATCTAATTCTTGTGAAAGAGATTCGTATTTTTGACCAAAAGTTTTGATGTTATCAACCAGCAAACCAATTTCAACTTGTTTTAATTCGTCGCTTTTAGCGATAAAAATTTTGGCTTTTTCAGCTTGTTTTCGTAGCGGAATTAATTTACGCTCAATTTCTTTAATCCGAATGTCAATTTTTTCTAAACCTTCTTGAGTACGAGCTAACTTGGTTAAAGCCTCTTTTTTTCGAAATTTATATTTAGATACACCAGCTGCTTCTTCAAATATCGCTTTACGCTGTTCGGGTGTAGATTGAGCAATATCTGAAACTGTCCCTTGTGAAATTATTGCTAAACTCGATTTACCAATTCCAGATTCCATTGCAATTTCTAGAATATCTTTTTGACGACATTCTTCACCATTTATATAGTATTTATTTGAACCATTACCACGTTCTAAAACACGTGAGATTGTGAAAATTTCGTGTGGTATTGAATTATTTGCTTCTTTGTTGTCGAATGTTAAAGTAACTTCGGCCTTATTCATTGCTTTGGCTGTCGCCGATCCTTGAAAAATAACATCATCCATTTTATCACCACGAAGTTCTTTAGCACTTCGCTCACCTAACACTCAACGAATCGCGTCATTAATATTTGACTTACCCGAACCGTTAGGGCCAACAATACCTGCTACTCCTCCATCAAAACTAAGAGCAATGGGATCAGCAAATGATTTAAAACCATGAGCTTCTACTTTTATTAATTTCATTTTTCCTCCCCAATTATTATTTATATTATATTGATATTATTCAGTGTTGGCAAGTTTTGTTAATGCGTCTTTTGCGGCATTTTCTTCAGCTTGTAGTTTGTTTTTGCCATAACCCTCGCCAAATATTTGGCTATCATGCATTGCTTTTGAATGAAATTTATTTTCTAACATTGTGGTTTCATAAGTGACTGAAGTGCGAGAAAATGACTGGATATATTCTTGGAATAATGTTTTTGAATCTTTAAGTTGATTTTGATTTATTTCAATTTTGAAAAGAGTTTGTTGTAAGAAAGTATTAACTTTTTGGATGCCTTGGTCTAAATATAAAGCCCCAACAAAAGATTCAAAGATATCAGCTCCCACTTTTTCTGAACGCATAATTTCTTGGTGCATCAAACCTGGCCCTGTCAGGAGAAATTTTTTTAAACCCAATTGCGTACTCAAGGCGTTTAAACTTTTAGTTGAGACTAATTTTGAGCGCATTAAGGTTAAATTACCAGCGTTAGACTGGTTGTATTTTGAATATAAAAATCTCGAACTAAGAAATTGTAAAATTGAATCACCAAGAAATTCTAAACTTTGATAATCAATTGCGTCCGGTGCTGATTTAGAACTCTTTTTAAAACTAGGATGGGTAAATGCTGCTGCGTAATCTGAAAATTTTTTGTAGTTAATATCATATGTTTTTAAAAACAAAATAAAATCTTCAATATATTTTTTATTCATTTTTACTCTCTAATGTAGATTTAACTTTTTGTAAAACCTCGCCTTCAAGTGCAATTTTAATTTGGTTTAGTGCACCCATATAGGCTTTGTCATCACTTGAACCGTGCGATTTGATTGCCACTCCATCAACTCCTACTACCCATGCTGCCCCAACATTACGATAATCTAATGTTTCAGCCACATCTTTAAAAGCGTTTTTAATCATTAAAGCACCAATTTTTCGCCACGCATTAAGCATAATTTTACTTTTTAATAATTTTTTAAAACTTAATATCGCACCTTCAAGACTTTTTAAAACTAAATTACCACCGTAGCCATCAATAACCGCTACATCACAAACCGCATTTAAAATTTCTCGCGGCTCTTTAAAACCGATGTAATTCAAATTTTGGTTTTGTTTAAGAATTTGGTGTGCTAATTTAATATTTTCGGTGCCTTTATTTTCTTCAGTTCCAATATTTATTAAACACACACGAGGTGTGTTTATTTTTAACATTACTTGTGCAAAAACATTTGCTATAGCTGCTCATTCAACTAAATATTGTGGTTGTGTATCAATATTTGCCCCCACATCTAGCATCATAAATTTACGTCCCGTGATTGTTGGCATAATTGGCATAAAAGCAGCACGTGAAACATTTTTTAGTCGTTTTAATTTAAATGTATTGGTTGCTAAATATAAACCACTATTTCCTGAACTCAATACTGCATCAGCTTTACCATTTTTGACTAAATCGATTGCTGTATTCATTGAAGTATTTTCGTGTAATGCTGCTCTAAAGTTTTCAGGCTCTAAACTGGAATTAGGTGAGTTAATTATTGAAATGTTTTGAGGTTTTTGTGTAAAACCTAGAACTAGTGTTGAATTAATTTCGTCTTCGTCGCCGACTAAAATTATTGTGAAATTAGGATTTAATTTTGCAAAATTATACGAAGCAGTTACGGCTGCTAAAATACCATTGTCATTGCCCACGATGTCAAAAGCAATTGTATATTGTTTATTCATTATTCAAATCCTATGATAAAGTGGTAATTTGGCTGACTTCCATTATATATTTCAATTTCAACATCGTATTTACTTTCAATAAAACTTTGAATTTCACTAGCCTCTGCTTCGGAAATATTATTGCCATAATATACTGAAATAAATTCATGATCGTTTGTGATAGTTTTATCTATTAAATCTTTAGCGGCTTTTATATAATTTGATTGATTTGTAATAATTTTACCACCCACGATTCCAATATAACTTCCTTTTTTAATTTCAATGTTATCAAACTTTGTATCACGAACAGATTGTGTTATTTCACCGGTTGTAACTGTTTTAATAGCTTCGTTTAATAATTCTAAATTGGATTTTGCGTCTAAATCGTGATCAAAATTCAACATTGCTGCTATACCTTGTAGTTGACTTTTTGTTCGTATAATATATACATTTTTGTCATTAATTATTTTTCCAGCTTGTTCTGAAGCTAAAAAGATGTTAGAGTTATTTGGTAATACAAACACATTTTTAGAATTTACTGAATTTATTGCGTTAATAATGTCTTGGGCTGATGGATTTTGTGTTTGACCACTTTCAATGATTGCGTCACAACCTAATTCTCGCATACGAGCAATTATTCCTGGACCTAAATTGCACGAAACAATGCCACATTCTTTTTCGTCTTCGAAAGACTGAGAATTAGCTAAATCTACATTTTTATTGCGAGTTTGTTCAGCCTGTAAACTCATATTTTCAGATTTAATTTTGACAAATTCACCATATCTTTGCCCAAAATTTAATAAATTTCCTGGTTTTAAAGTATGGCCATGGACTTTTAGAATTTCATTATCTTGAACTACAACTAAACTTGTAGCTTGTTTACCTATTTCTTTTTCAAAATGTTTTTTATTAAAATTTTGATAATTGTTTAATTCGATGATAAATTCTGTGCAATAACCAAATTCACCACTATACACTTCATTGTCTTGGATAAAAGTGTTGATATCATTTGCATCTTTAGTAATTGAAATCGGTTTACCTTTGATAAACGAGTTCATACCCACCAAAAATGTGTAAAAACCTTCACCTCCAGAATCAGTAACACCTACTTCTCGCAGCACTTTTAATAAATTAGGTGTGTTATCACAAGATTTACGGGCAAATTTTTCAGCAAGTTCAAAAAATACTTGAAAAGTTGTATTTTTATCAATAATTTTACTTAATTCTTCAGTTGTTTCACGAATGACAGTTAAAATCGTTCCTTCAATTGGCTTTAGCACGGAAGCATATGCTTTTTCAGTAGCTTTTTTAAATCCATTTAATAAACCTATTACATCAACGCTTTTTGTATTTTCAAAAGCAATTGAAAATCCTTTAAAAATTTGACTTAAAATAACTCCTGAATTTCCTCGTGCTCCGAATAACATACTTTTAGAAAATTTTTGAGCAATTTCTCCTAGATTGTCATTATTGCGATCAATAGTATCAATAGCCGATTTTACTGTTGAAGACATATTTGTTCCAGTATCACCATCAGGTACTGGAAAAACATTTAATGCGTCAATTTTATTTTTAGCATTAATTAAATTATTTGATCCAGATAAACATAAATCATAAAACATTTTACCGTCTAATTTATTAGTCATTATTTAGACCTCCTATTAAAATATTTAATTTACCTAATTTTTGGTTCTTTTTTCTAAGAGCAAATCTTAGCAAAGAATTAATTGCAGTAACAATATTTTTTAAATTACTATTTTTTAAAATTGTTATTGAAGCCATAAAATCCCAAACATTATCGCGATAATTAACAATCACACACTCACTATGAATATGTGTTTGCTCATCATACGGACATTTAATGCTAAAAACTCCTGGTGTTGATTGGAGTATATCAATAAAAATTTTACTCACTTCAGATTTGTTCACTTTGCCCCCAAACTTTATTTTGTCAATTATTAAATAAAGTTCTCATATTATATTAAAATAAAAATATAATGTATTATATAAAAATATGGCCGAAACTATACAAAATGCAATCATATTAAATATTAGTGGTTCACCAACAAGTATTAATGATGCATTTGTTGATTTTTACACTCGAACTGGTCGTATGCGGCTTTTAGCTAAAGGAATCAATAAACAAGGTTCAAAGAATCGTGCTAATTTGCAAATAGGTTCAATTAGCCAAATAGAATATTTTAGTGCCCGCAAAGTCAATAGCATTGGGCGACTTAAACGCTCAAATTTAATTGAAAACATTGATTACTCAAATGAGCAAAATTTAAAATTCGTTGCCAAAATTTTAAATATTTTTGAGCAAATAAAAAATAAATCAGTAAGACTATTTGACGCTTACTGATCTGCTATTCAAAAATTACATGAAACTTCTACTGATAGATTAATTTTATTTATTTTGGCTAACGCACTTTCACATTTCGGCTTAATGCCGATTAGTGATCGCTGTGTTGTGTGTCAAAAATATACTAATTTATGTGATTTTAGTTGGTATTTAGGTGGTTTTTTATGTGCTGAACATAAAAAAAATATTCGTTGAAATAAAGAACTAAAGACTATTTATTTTATGTTTTATGATATAGATAAATTTTTGGCAATGGCCAATGATAATATTGTTGCTTTTTTAAAGCATGAAATATTAGAATATTACCGCAATAATGGTATTTATTTTGAAATTTAATTTAAACTTAATTTTTCTAGCTCGCTTCTTAATTCGACATTTTGCATTAGAATTTCTTTTAATGCTTTTTTACCTTGACAAAGATTTTCACCTTGATAAGCAAATCAAGAACCTTTTTTAACTAATATGCCTTTTTGTGTGGCTAATTCAATTAGTTCTCCAAGTGAATCTATACCTTTACCAAAAATAATTTCAGTTTGAAACGATTTGAATGGCGCCGCTAATTTATTTTTAACTACTTTTACTTTAATATCGTTACCAACAATTTCTTTACCTTCAACTATACTTGATACTCGACGAACTTCTAAACGTATTGAGGCATAAAATTTCAATGCTCTTCCACCTGTTGTTGTTTCAGGGTTTCCGAACATTACACCAATTTTTTCCCGAATTTGGTTAACAAAAATAATAGTTGTATTTGTTTTATTTAACGAAGCGACAATTTTGCGCAATGATTTAGACATTAAACGAGCGTGTAAGCCTATTTGATTATCCCCAATTTCACCATTTAATTCAGCTTCAGGTACAAGTGCCGCCACTGAATCGACAATAATTAGATCAATTGCTCCACTTTTAGCTAAATAGTCCACTATTTCTAGAGCTTGCTCGCCACTATCAGGTTGAGAGATAATGACTTTATTTGGATCAATTCCTAAATTAGCGGCGTAAATTGGATCAATAGAATGCTCGGCGTCAATGAATGCGGCAACACCACCTTTTTTTTGTACTTCAGCAATGGCATGTAAACATAATGTTGTTTTACCTCCGCTTTCTGGACCAAAAATTTCAATAATGCGTCCTTGTGGATAGCCGCCAATACCTAATGCTTGATTTAATAAATATGAACCACTTGGTATTACATCGATTGTGGCATCTAAATCTTGTGAATCAAAAAACGTTATCGCCTCTTTACCAAATTTTTTAGTAATTTCATTAATTGCTTCTTGTACAGCCGGGTTTAATTTTATTTCTTTTTTATCTTTTTCCATATGTCCTTTCGCTATACTAAAAAAATTTTTAAACCTGAAATATTATTAAAAAACTTTTTTATTATTTTTTTTGCTTGTTTAATTAATTTACTGCTCATTTATAATTATATTTATTTCTAAAAATATAAAATAATTGCCTTTATTTAGGGTTTTAACATCACTAGTTAAAATTTAAACAACGCTTATTGGTGTTTCATATTTAATTTTTTTATTTTTTCGCTTTGAAAATAAATAATTTATATTAGAATATTAAAGCAACTATACTTAGAAGCATAAGGTTGTTAATTAGTCATTTTGTTGTTGAGGGCTATTAAGAAATTTATGTGGAGTATTGTTCAAAAATGAACAAAGGAGACAACATGAGTAAAATTAATATTAAATTAAAAGCTTTTGAACACGAGCAACTTGATTTTGCTGCGAAAAAAATAGTTGAAATCGCACAAAAAAATAATGTGAAATTTTCAGGACCTGTAGCTGTGCCAACAAGAAGACACGTTGTTACAATTCTTAGATCAGTTCACGTTAACAAAAAATCTCGTGAACAATTCGAAGCAAGAGTACACCAAAGAATTGTTACTCTAATTAATGCCGATGCTAAAACTTTAGACCAAATTCGTAGATTCGAATTTCCTGCTGGAGTACAAATTAGCGATATTAAAACAAATTAATTTATTTTACAAATAAAATCCAACTTCAAATGAAGCAATGGTCATTATTTATTAATGTTTAAGGAGATATATGAAAGGAATCTTAGGACGTAAAATTGGTATGACTCAAATTTTTACTGAAGAAGGATTATCAGTTCCTGTTACAGTAATCGAAGTTAAACCAAATGTTGTGTCAAAAGTTTTAACAACTGACAAAAATGGTTATGTTGCAACACAATTAGCAGTTGAAGAGTTAAGAGCAAGTGCTGTTAATAAACCACTAAGTGGTCAATTTAAACAAGCAAACACAACACCTAAGCGCTACATTAAAGAAATTCGTGGTATGGATGGTTACGAATTAGGTCAACTAATTAAAGCCGATATTTTTAAATCTGGTCAATTAGTTGATATCACCGGTACTTCAAAAGGTAAAGGTTTTGCCGGAACAATTAAAAGATGAAATCAACATATTGGACCTAAATCACACGGTGGTGGTGGTGGTAGCCAACCTGTTAGACAAACCGGTTCATTAGGAGATATTGCCGGTAATAAAGTTTTTAAAGGTATGACAATGCCAGGACATTTAGGTGCTGTTCAAACCACAGTTCAAAATTTAGAAGTTGTTAAAGTTGATGTTCTAAATAACTATTTATTGGTAAAAGGCTCAATTCCAGGTCCTAAAAAATCTTTAGTAGTTATTAAAGAAGCAATTAAAGGTTTACCAGCTCATAAACCTATAGTATTAGTTGATGTTGAAGAAGTTATTAAAATGAATGATCTTGTTGAAAGAGCAAAAAAATACGGAATTGAAGTTAAAGTTGGAATGCACTCAAGTGAATTAGAACCGCTAATTCTTGAAGCAGAAGCAAATGAAGATACACAAGGAGATAAATAATGGCTGTTAATAAATTTTATTTATCAGAAAAATTTGACAAAGACAGAAACATCTCTTTCAATCTTAAAAAAGAAGGTGTTAAAAAAGTTAAAAACTTCAAGACTTTTAAAGAAGGTTTAGAAGAATTTGAAAAAGATGCTACTAAACTTGAAGGTGAATCAAGAGTGTGGTTCCACAGAAATGGTAAATTCTCAGGTTCTATTGCTACTTCAAAAGTTAAAACAATTATTCAAACACTAGCAACTAATAATGTTAAAGAAGAAGAAAGTATTCAATTTTTAAATGAAGAAAAATTAGTTGATGTATCTACAACAAAAACTAAAAAAGAAACAAAATCTACTCAAGTAGAAGTTGAAAAAGTTGACAAAAATACTAAATTTGAGTTTGATAACTCTAAATTACCAAGCCAGTTATTCAATTTAGAAAAAATTTATCAACAAGCAATTTTTGACACAATAATGTCAGAAAGAGCATCAAAAAGACAAGGCACTCACTCAGTTAAAACTCGTGCCGAAGTTAGAGGTGGTGGTAAAAAACCATGAAGACAAAAAGGAACAGGGCGTGCTCGTGCTGGTTCAACCAGATCTCCTATTTGAGTAGGCGGTGGTCGTGCTTTTGGTCCTAGAACTGAAAGAAATTACAATCTTAAAGTTAACAAAAAAGTGAAAAAAGCCGCATTTTTCAGCGCACTTACTTTATTAGCACAAGATAAAGCTGTATTGGTAGATGATTTTAAATTAGACAAAATTTCAACTAAAAATGCTGTTGCTAAACTTCAAAAATTAAATATTGCAAACGTTAAACATGTTTTAGTGGTTTCAAACGATACAACAGTATATAAATCACTAGCCAATGTTGCTAATGTAGCAGTTATCAAACCAAATTCAGTTACAGTTGAAAACTTAATTTGAGCAGATGTATTATTATTATCAAACGAAGGCTTAAAAACATTCGAAGGGAGAGCTAAATAATGGAATTAACTCAAATTATTCGTAAACCTATCCTGACCGAAAAAACAAACCTTCTACAACAAGAAAATAAATACACTTTTGAAGTTGATTACCACGCAAATAAATATCAAATTAAAAACGCTGTTGAATTTATTTTCCAAGTGAAAGTTGAAAATGTTAACACAATTAAAGTAGGCAAAAAAGCTAAAAGAATAGGGCGTTATAGTGGTTTTACAAACCGTTATAAAAAAGCAATTGTGACTGTTGCAAAAGAAGATAAAATTGTATTTTATCCAAATGAAGCTGAGGCACAAGATGAAGTTAAAGCGGCACAAAAAAGTGCAAAAATTCAAGAAACTAAGCAAGCTGATAAAGCTAGTGAAGAAAAATTAGCACAAAAAATTGCTGCTAAAAAATCAAAGAAAAAATCATCAAAAGATGAAAAATAATTGAAGAGGATTTTAAATATTGCTTAAATGATAAATTCCTCATATATATTTAAGCAAAGGAGAGAATAATGGCAATTAAACATTACAAGCCAACCACTAACGGTCGTCGTAATATGTCATCTCTTGACTATGGTAAAAACCTTTCAGGTCACGCACCTGAAAAATCATTACTAGTAATTTTAAAAAATTCTGCTGGTCGTAATAACCAAGGAAAAATTACAGTAAGACACCATGGTGGTCGTGTAAAGAGATTTTATAGATTAATTGACTTTAAACGTAACAAAGACAATATTCCAGCTGTGGTTAAGTCAATTGAATACGATCCAAACCGTTCAGCTAATATTTCATTATTAGCATACGCTGATGGAGAAAAAAGATACATTTTAGCACCGAAAGGTCTTAAAGTAGGACAAACAGTTATTTCAGGAAATGATGTTGATATTTTAGTTGGTAATACTTTACCGCTATCTTCAATTCCAGAAGGTACATTAGTACACAACATCGAAATGCAACCTGGCGGAGGCGGAATTATTGCTCGTTCAGCCGGTGCCAGTGCCCAAATTTTAGGTAAAGATGATGATGGTAAATACGTTGTTTTACGTCTAAAATCAGGCGAAACTCGTCGTATTTTAGCAAGAGCTCGTGCAACCATTGGTGAAGTTGGAAATGAAGAACACCTACTAGTTAATTTAGGTAAAGCAGGTAGAAATCGTCACAAAGGTATTCGCCCAACTGTTCGTGGTTCAGTAATGAACCCAGTTGATCACCCACATGGTGGTGGTGAAGGTAAACAACCAATAGGACGTAAATCACCTCTTACACCATGAGGTAAAAAAGCTCTTGGTGTTAAAACTAGAAAAACTAAAAAATCTTCAAACAAATTAATTTTAAGAAGAAGAAAGGATGCTAAATAATGGCACGTAGTCTTAAAAAAGGTCCATTTGCTGATGATCACTTAATGAAAAAAGTGGAAGCCATTGTTGAAGGCAAGGCAGCAAAAAAACCAATTAAAACTTGATCGAGACGCTCAACAATTTTTCCTAATTTTGTTGGTTTAACATTCCAAGTTCATAATGGTAAAAGCTTTATTGATGTTTATGTAACCGATGATATGGTAGGACACAAACTTGGAGAATTTTCTCCTACAAGAACCTACACAGGTCATGGTGCTGATAAAGGTAAAAAATAGTAATGCAAGCAAAAGCACATGTTAAAATTCAACGCATAAGCGTACGTAAAGCTGCTTTAGTTGCTGCTCTTTTCCGTGGAAAAGATGTACGTGTTGCATTAGGTATTTTAAAAAATACCAATAAAAAAGCATCATATTTATTTATTAAACTTATCAATTCAGCTGTTGCTAATGCAACTAATAACCATGGAATGGACGCGTCAAAATTATTTGTTAAAGAAGTTTTAGTTAACGAAGGTCCAACACTAAAAAGATTTCAACCTCACTCACAAGGAAGAGCATTTTCAATTTTCAAACGTACTTCAAATTTATCAGTAGTATTGGAAGAAAGAAACTAAGAAAGGCAAAATTATGGGACAAAAAGTTAATCCAAATGGTTTCCGTTATGGTGTAACCAAACAACGTAATACAACATGATTTGCAGAAAAAAAAGAATTTGGATCATTATTAGTTCAAGACGATAAAATTTACAAATTCTTTGATAAATTAGTACGTAAATACCAAATTGGTCAAATTGAAATTAAAAGAACACAAACAAACAAAATAACTGTTGTTTTACACGTTGCTAGCCCAGCCAGAATTTTAGGCGAAGCCGGTGCCAACATTAATGCTTTAAATGTTGCTTTACATAAACATTTAAAAAATAAAAAATTAGATATTAATTTACAAGTTACTCAACTTGCTAAACCAGAATTAAATGCTCGTTTAGCAGCTGAAGCGATTGCTATAAAATTAGAAAATCGTGAGAGTTTTAGAATTGCCCAAAAATACGTAATTAATGAAGCACTAAAAGCACGGGCAAAAGGTATTAAAACTGCTGTTTCGGGTCGTTTAAACGGAGTTGATATGGCTCGTACCGAAGGATATTCGCGCGGCGAAATGAAATTACACACTTTAAGACAAGATGTTGATTATGCACAAGCAACAGCACGTACCACATATGGTGCTATTGGTGTTAAAGTTTGAATTTCAAAAGGCGAAATTTTGGAAGGAGGATTAAAAAATGCTTCAACCAAAAAGAACTAAATATAGAAAACCTTTTTTATTACGTCATGACAAACGTAAAGCACACAAAGGAAATAAAGTGTCATTTGGAGAATTTGGACTTCAAGCTGTTACATCAGCGTGAGTAGATGCTCGTCAAATCGAATCAGCTCGTATTGCGATTACTCGTCGTATGGGTCGTGAGGGACAAGTGTTTATTAGAATTTTCCCTCACTTCCAAAAAACATCAAAACCAATTGGTGTGCGTATGGGTTCAGGTAAAGGTTCACCTGAAAAATGATACACACCAGTTAAAGTTAACACAATGATGTTTGAAGTATCAGGTGTTAAAGAAGAGATTGCTCGTGACGCCCTTCGTTTAGGTGGTCACAAATTACCTGTTAAATGAAAAATTGTTTCTAAAGCAGATGCACAAGGAGGTCAAATATAATGGTTTTTAAAGATTTAAAAACAAAATCAGTAGAAGAATTGCAAAAACTAGTTAATGACCTAAAAGCCGAATTATTAACCCTTCGTTTTAAGAATAGAACTGGACAATTAGATCAAAGTCACAAAATTAATGCAGTCAAAAAAGATATCGCTAGAGCATTAACTGCTCTTGTACAACTTAAAGGAGACAAATAATGCAAAGATTAACAACCCGTAAAAGTTTAACAGGTAAAGTTACATCTGTTCGTGGTGATAAAACTATTTTTGTCGAAGTAGAAAGTTATCGTTCACATAACTTATATTCAAAAAGATATAGAGTAGTAAAACGTTTCGCAGTTCACGATGAAAAATTATTAGCATCAGTTGGCGATATTGTTAATATTATGGAAACACGTCCACTTTCAAAAACCAAACATTTTCGTTTAGTAGAAATCAAACATAAAGCACAACGAGGTGAAGAATAATGGTTATTGAACTATCTAAATTAAAAGTAGCTGATAATTCAGGTGCTAAAGAGGTGGGTGTTATTAGAGTATTAGGTGGCTCACGTAAAAAAACTGCTAATATTGGTGATGTGATTGTGTGTTCAGTAAAAAAAGCACTACCAAATGGTGCTGTTAAAGAAGGTCAAGTGGTTAAAGCCGTTATTGTTCGTTCTCGTTATGGGATTAAAAGACCAAACGGTTCGCATATTAAATTTGATGACAATGCTGTAGTTATTATTAAAGACGATAAATCAATGAGAGGAACTCGTGTTTTTGGACCGGTTGCTCGTGAATTGCGTGACAAGGGATATTTAAAAATTGTTTCTCTTGCACCGGAAGTTTTATAGGAGAGCGATATGAAAATGAAATTCAAAAAAAATGATGAAGTTGTCGTTATTGCCGGAGCTCATAAATGAGAGCAAGGACGTATCGTTCGTGTAGACGCTAAAAATAACACAGTATATATTAAAGATGTTAATATGCAACAAAAACATAAAAAACCATCTCAAGGAAGCGAAGGAAGAATCAAAAAACAAGAAGGTCCAATTCACGCCTCAAATGTGGCTGTAATTGCTAAAAAAGGTACTAAAACTAGTGCTCCTGTGTATTCAAAAATTGGTTATAAACTTACTCAAAACGGTCAAAAAACAAGAATTATTAAAAAAACTAACAAGGAATATTAATTATGAACTTAAAAAAACAATATCAAAGTAGTATTGTTCCAACTTTAATGGAAGAATTTAAATTTAAATCAATTATGCAAGTTCCCCGTCTTGAAAAAATCGTTTTGAATATGACCGCAGGTAAAGAAGTAACAAATTCAAAAGCAATCGAAGAAGTTTTAAACGAATTAACACTAATTTCTAGCCAAAAACCATTACAAACAGTTGCTAGAAAATCAAATGCTTCATGAAAATTAAGAGAAGGTATGCCTATGGGCGGTAAAGTTACTTTACGTAGAGATAGAATGTGAGATTTTTTAGAAAAATTAATTCACATCGCTATGCCTCGTATTCGTGATTTTCGTGGTGCTAATCCTAAAGCCTTTGATGGTCGCGGAAATTATTCATTAGGTATTAAAGAGCAAATCATTTTCCCTGAAATTGATTTTGACAAAATTAGAAGAATTAAAGGTTTAGATGTTCAATTAATCACATCTACAAATTCAGATGCCCAAGCCAAAAGATTGCTTGAACTACTTGGAATGAGATTTGTTAAAGGAGATAAATAATGGCTAAAGTATCACTAAAAGCAAAACAAAAAAAACACCCCAAATTTTCAACTCGTTTTTATACACGTTGTGAAATCTGTGGTCGTCCTCACGCAGTTTTAAGAAAATTTAAAATCTGCCGTATTTGTTTCCGTGTTAAAGCACATGCTGGACAAATTCCAGGATACAAGAAAGCGAGTTGATAATTATGTTTATTACAGATCCAATCTCAGATATGATAGTGCGTATTAAAAACGCAAATCAAAGAAAATTTAAATCAGTTAACATTCCATTCTCAAATAAAAAACAAAGAATTTTAGAAATTCTTTTAGCAGAAGGTTATATTCAAACACTAAATGTTAAAGGTGAAGGCATTAATAAAGTATTGGAAGTAAGTTTAAAATATAAAGCTAATCAACGAGCAATTATTGACTTTAAACGAATTTCAAAACCAGGTTTAAGAGTTTATTCTTCAGCTCAACAACTACCAAACGTATTATCAGGATACGGAACAGCCATTGTTTCAACTTCAAAAGGAATGATGACTGAAAAACAAGCACGCAAGGAAAATGTTGGCGGTGAAGTTATCGCTATCATTTGATAGGGGGTTATATGTCACGTGTCGGAAACAGAATATTAAATATCCCTCAAGGCGTTGAAGTTAATTTACAAGGAACAAATTTAAGCGTTAAAGGTAAATTAGGAAGTTTACAAACAACTTTTTCACCTTTGATTGCGATTAAAATTGAAGAAGGCAAAATTAGCACTTTAAGAGTTAATGAAGAAAAAACTACTAAACAATTACACGGAACAACAAATGCTTTAATTAGCAATATGCTAGTGGGTGTATCACAAGGTTTTAAAAAAGAATTAGTAATTAAAGGGGTTGGTTATAAAGCTGTGCTTAAAGACCAACAATTAGAATTAGCAGTTGGTAAATCACATTTAGAATTATTAGATATTCCTAGTGATGTAAGTGTTGAATTACCAAAACCAACTGAAATTACACTATCATCAATTTCAAAATCAAGCGTAGGACATTTTGCTGCCATTGTGCGCGCTACTAGAAAACCTAGTCCATACTCAGGTAAAGGGATTGCGTATAAAGATGAAGTTATTCGTCGCAAAGAAGGAAAAACTGCTGCGAAGTAGTTGTGAAAGGAAAATAATATGGCTACATTATCAAGAAATCAAGCACGTCAAAGAAAACATTTGCGTGAGCGTCAATCAATTGTTGGTACATCTTCTAAACCACGTTTGAGCGTTTTCAAATCACACCAAAACTTCTACGCACAACTAATTGATGATTCTAAAGGCGTTACGCTAGCTAGTGTTTCGACTTTAACTAAAGGTGAATTTCATGGTAACATTACTTCAGCTGCTCAAGCTGGCAAATTAATGGCACAAAAAATTAATGAACTAAATCTAACTCAAATTGTTTTCGATCGTTCAGGATACATTTACCACGGACGTGTGAAAGCGTTTGCTGAAGCTGTGAGAGAAAACGTGAAAGGAGTTAAATTCTAATGTCACAAACAAATTTAAACGCAACTGGCACCACCGAAGTACTTAAGCCAAATTCAGACAAAGTTGAAACTAAAAAAAGTGAAACTAAACCTAAAAACACTCGTGAGCGTTCATCACGTCCAACTCGTCGTCGTAATGATAGTTTTAACGATGGTTTTAGCGAAAAAGTTATTTCAATTTCAAGAGTTTCTAAAACTGTCAAGGGTGGACGTAGATTTTCATTTTCAACTTTTGTTGTAGTTGGTGATAAAAAAGGTCGTGTTGGATTTGGACACGGAAAAGCAAATGAAGTTCCTGATTCAATTAAAAAAGCAATTAAAGACGCTAAAAATAATTTAATTACTTTGCCAGTTGTTAAAGGAACTGTTCCTCACCAAAATGAAGCCAAATTTTTAGCCTCTAAAGTTATGCTTAAACCAGCTTCAAAAGGTACTGGAATTGTTGCTTCTTCAACAGTGCGTGCGGTTGTCGAACTTGCTGGCTACACTGATGTATATTCAAAAACATACGGTTCACGTTCAAAATCTAATATTGTTAGAGCAACTTTGAAAGCACTAACTCAAATGCGTACAGCTGAAGCTATTGCCCATATCAGAGATAAAGAAGTTAAAGACCTAAGATAATTATTAATTTATTTAAGTAATTTGAAATTTTAATTTCAAAACAACTTATAAATTAATATTTAGATGAAAGGAAAAAATATGCAAATAAAATTACATGAATTAAAACCTACTGCTGGTTCACGTAAAGATAAACATCGTGTTGGTAGAGGTCACGCTGCTGGTAAAGGTAAACAAGCTGGTAAAGGTCAATCTGGTCAAAATAAACGTCATGGACACAGACCTGGTTTTGAAGGTGGTCAAACTCCTTGATTTCGTCGTATTGGAAAACGTGGTTTTAACAACGTTAACCACGTTGAATATCAAGTTGTGAATTTAAAAGATTTAGAACAAAAATTTAGTGCTAATGACACTGTTAATATTGAAACCTTAATTAAGGCTAATTTAATTAAAAGAAATTTACCAATTAAAATTTTGGCAAACGGTAAACTAACTAAAAAACTTTTAGTTAATGTTCATGCAGCTTCGCAAAGTGCTAAAGATGCAATTGCTGCCGCTGGTGGTAAATTTGAAGATTTATCTTTAACTTAATTTAATACCATTGATAAATTTATTAAGATTACCAAACACTACAAAATGTTTGGTTTTTTTGTTAAAACAATTATTTTAAAGTTAATATTTTCACTTATGTGCTAAATTTTAGTCTATAATTAAAATTTTGTTAAAATTAAATGACTAAAAATTAAGATTTAATTGCAAAAAATAAAATTAAGGTAATTAAATCTAAAATTTAGAAAGGAAATTATGAACAAAATTAAATTATCATTAATTTTAACAACTTTCGCTTCTGTTGCGACTATTCCGCTTGCAGTAGTAGCGTATGTTGATAAAAAAGTTCAAGACAAAAAACCATCTACACCGCAACAACCATCAACACCTCAAATAGATTTTAACAATCTTAATTCAACGGTTAAAATCTCATACAAAAATAAAGAAAATGTTAGATTTTCTACTCTACCAGATAATATAACTTCGCAAAATATTGTATTTAAATTACCACAACAAACAAGTGTGCAATTTATTTCAGCACTAAAACAAAACGATAAAATTATTGTAACTTATAAACTAACAAAACAAAATCAAAGCTCGAATAATTTTATTCAACAAATCTCAAATAACGGTTTTAAAGCAGAATTAAATGCCCAAGAACTTATGAATGAAGCAAATGCTAATGTTGAGTTTAAACAAAGTGCTTACAATAAAAAATGATCACAAATAAATCAATTAAGTGCTCAAGACTTTGATTTATCAACTCAAAACGATGTTAAAATTAATTTTATTGGCGCCAAAACACAAAATAATAAAAGTGTGGTTGAATATTCATTAACTAAAAATGGAATTTCGTATAACTATACTAAAGAATTTGATAACCGATTAAAATTTAAAAAATACTCGCAAAATTTCAAAATTAACGAAATTACCTATAATAATACATCTAAAACACCAAGAATTTTAGTTTATGTTGATATTTTAAAAGCTGATTTAACAGCAGATGAATATTTAAAAGATGCTCCATTTATCTTTGGTAAATGACAAAGACCTAGCGATGATAAAAGATTTATAATATCAGTTTTAGGTATTAGTAATGACATCGAATCGCGGGGAAAACTAAACGTTTTTGTTCAAAAAATTACTGACAAAAGATTGCAAATTTGAATTCAAACTGACACCACAATAGCTGATTTTTCAAAACTATTTAACAGCAAAAGAATTGTTTTAATAAGTGAAAATCCTAGTTTTAATAATAACGAAAAAGATGAAATTTCACCTACAGGCTTTACTGAAATTGAAATTGATAAATCAGTTTTAAACAATAGAGAAACTAATTTAGCCTTAACTCAAAAAGCTTCACAACTTGACGAATTAAATCAAGTTATCGTTTGAAGAGGAAAATAATATTTTTAAAAATATTTAGCAAATTTTAACGTTGCTAGATATTTTTTTAGTTTTGCTTTAAATATTAGGTATATTAAATTTTGATTTTAATTAAACTTAATTTTTTTTATTTTAGTTTTTGCGCATTGATTACATATAAATACATCTTTTGCAATTTAAAAAATGAAAAAATAACCAAAAAAAACATTGTTTTAGCATTTTTTATATTTTTTTTAAAAAATCATATACAATGTTATTGTTAGTAGAAAGGAATTATGAATAAAAAATTTAACGAAAAAACATTTATTTTTTATGGAATAAATTATATTGTTGGGTTTGGTTTTATAGCAACAATTTCAAGTGTTATAAAAACAGGTCAATGAGGTATTTTAATTTTTGCTCTAACTGCGTTAATTGCTGGTGGAGTTATGTTAGCATTTGCTCGTGGGGCACAACTTTATGGCACCCAAATTGGTGGTTCATACGCATATGTTAAAGAAGCGTTTCCAAAAGCTAGACCTGTCTGGTTTGCAAATGGTTGGAATCAATTTATGCAAGCTCCACTGTTTTCAGCAACAACGCCTTTGTTTTTTTCTGGAATTGCGTCGTTATTTATTAAATCACAACAGTATCAACTATTGATGCAATTTGGTTCTTTGGCCTTTTTTGTAATTTTAACAATTATTTCAGCAATGAGTTTGAATGTGTCAAAAAAGGTTATAACAGCCACTGCTATTGTTAAATGAATAGGAATAGCAATAATGTTTGTGGGAATTATTTATTTAGCAATAAGAAATCCTCACATTCAACTTTTAGATAAAAAAAATCTAACTAAAGTTTCACCTTATATTTTAATTACATCAATTTTGAATTTTATTTACTCTTATGGGGGAGTAGAAGGATTGGCTGGATTATCTAGCGAAGTTAATACAAAAAATTTTAGACGAATTCTTTTAAGTTTATTTGGTATTATCATTGCTATTTATACAGTGTTTTACATTATTTTCAATTTTGTTCCTCAAATTGAAACTAATAACTCAAATTTTGTTGCAGCACTATTACATAGAGCCTTTGGTATTTCAGGTTTAATCGTGTTTGCAATATCATTATTATTTAGACAAATAACTTCAACAGTTTTTTCAATGGTATATTACGCTAAGACAGTTGTGCCTTTAGCTCAAGATGGTTTTTTACCATACAGTTTAGCTAAAAGAGATAAAAACGGTACACACCGTAATGCGACAATATTTGTAACAATAATTACAGTTTTGGCGATGATTGTATTTTCAATTATTCCAAGCTTATTTAATGTTTCTGATCGTTTTGGAACCATTTTACAGGCTGGTAATTTAGTCTTCTTTATTCAATACTTATTTGCCGTAATTGCTATTTTAACGATTTCATTTAAGAATAAAGAATTAAAAATCCCAATGTGAGAGCGTATTATTTATATAATTGTTGCTACGCTAATTGCTTTTATCGCATTAGTAACATTATTCCCGCCTATTGTTGGCGAAAATTATGATGCTTCTTCAATTATTATCATCAGCTCATATTTAGGGTTCGTTGTATTGGGTTTTGTAGTTTGAGGTATTTTTTACGCTTACGATAAAAAAGTCTCAACAAAAAGATATTTAACAAACTTAAACTCAGCTAAAAATAGTTTTACTTCTAACGATTCATCATATAAATTATTTGAAAATGTGATTTATACAACTGATTATGTTAAATTGCCACAATTATCGCAAAATGACAATTTATATATGTTATACCTAAAAGATTTAGAAAATTTAAGCCCGGAAAAAGCAATGAAACAATTAAAAACAATTCAAAATTTTAATTTTATTGAATCACATAAAAGTGTTGTTGTTGTGCAAGATTTTAAACAATTTAAGTACAAAAATGAATTTAAATCATTTTTAGACAAACAACAAACAAACAATTTACAATGAGTAATTGTAGAGAAATAGTTTTAACCACTTTTATAGTGGTTTTTTTATTTCAAATGATCAATTAAACTTTTAGTATAATGAATTATATGCAAAAATTAGTGAAAAATAAATACGAAAAATATCGTCATTTTGGTCGGATTTATTATTTAATTATGGTGATAAGTTCAATAATTACTGTAATTATTTCATTTTTATGAGCAAACAAAGTATTTCCCTTTGCCCAAAACTCACTTAAAAGTTGAAATATTGTATACGCAATAATAGTTACATTATTTAGTTTTGCAGGCTTATATGTTTTTATGATTTTAATGTTAATTAATAGTTTTGTGTATAAATTAGAACATATCAAAGAAATTAATAATAAAAAGAAGCACGATCATATCAAGCAAAAAATTCAAAACCAAAGTAAATGACTAGATATTTTAGCTTTTGATAAGTCATTATCTTATAACCTTTATTTAACCTCAAAATCGCAATAATTATTTGAATATTAAGTTTTATTTAACTAAGTTAAAATTAAAAATTTCGACCAAACAGCGATTGTAAGATGTTTGGTCGAAATTTTAATATTATCTATTTGTCGGTTCGGCAATAGAATTGGTGTATGCTTGATCAGGGATAATAACTTTTTGTTGTGAACGTAAAGTTTCGTTTAAATATTCGCTCATTGCTCTTTCAAATTGAGAATTATCTAAACTATCTTTTTTAGTTGGATCTGTTGTTAGTTTGGCAAAATCTATTAAGGTATTAATATATTTATCTCCTTCGTACGCTAAATCAATTGTTTTAACTTTCGTAGTGTCAATCATCGAATATCCATCACCACCGGCTAAAATAAAGTCATTTGTTGTGATATAGTAATATGTTTGTGGTTCAATATTTTTATTGTTAATTTTGAATGAGGTTTCATCTGGTACTCAAACATATTCTTGTTTTTGTGTTTTTTCGTTTAATTTTTGCACAACATTTACTGTGTAAGCCACATTGCTCGATAATTGCGCAAAACCACCAGATCTACCTCTAGATAAACCATGTTTTAGTACATTTGTTAAAACTTCGCCTTTTACTCTTACTGTTGAGATTCGATTACCAAAAGGACTAACAGATAACGCATCACCTTTAGAAATTTCACCTTGGGCAAAGTTTGCTCTTAAACCGCCACCATTAACTAAACCAATTGAATTATCAAGACTGGCAGGAGTTCAACCTTGGTGAGATGTTCAAGGTTTTTCTTTAATAAAACCTCATGCAATTGAATCGGCAGCAAACACACCTAATGAAGTAGGTAAAATTCGACCAATTCAATAAGGGGTATTATCAATTTCTTTTGTTGTTGTATGTTCAAATACACCAGGTGAAGTAAAAGCAACTACTTTATTATCTTTATCAAAAGCTTTTTTTAGTCTTTGAACTAATCTTAGGCTTAAGTCGGCATTATATATTTCAATTTGGTCAATATTTCTTAAGACTTGGTGAACTTCTTCAATTTTGCCTGTTTGATTATTGAAAGTTAAATCAATATCACCTAAATATTTAGTATATGCTTCGGTCTGGGTTATATAAATATTTTTTTTAGGGGCATTTTTTTTGTTTATTTCAACATATGTATGGCTGTGCCCATCTAAAATTAAGTCTAAATCTTGGGGACTGTTTTGTGCTAAATATTCTGAAGTTCATTTAGCCTCATTTCTACCGGTTCCTAGATGTGTAGTAGCGATTATAAATTGAATTTCAGGGTGAGCTTTTTTAATTTCAGCAATTACTTGTTTAGAAGATTCAACAGGATCTCTAAATTCAACTAGGGCCGAATTTCTCGGATGTGATGTATATACGGTATCAGGTGTAGTTAGAGCAAAAATTGCTACTTTAATTCCATTTTCTAATTGTTTTATAATATAAGGCTCAAAAACTCTTTTGCCAACTTTATTTTGGTCATAGCCATCTGGTTTAGTTGCTAAATTACTTAAATCTTTATAGTAAATATTAGCAGAAATAAATGGTGTGACAACTCCGTGTTTACTTTGGCTTGAATTTTTATTTAAATTTAAAATGTGTTCCAAACCATAATCGAATTCATGATTACCAACAGCTATTGAGTCGTATCGCATATACTTAGCAATTTCAGTTATGGTTTTACCTTTGTCCGAATCGGATAAAGGCAAACCTTGAATTAAATCACCTGCTGACAACAATAAATCACGATTTTTATCGGCTAAATATTTGGAAGTTTCAATCATTCCGCTATAACGATTAAATCTAGAATCGTCAAATTCTAAACGACCGTGTTCATCGTTAGAGTGAAAAATTTTGACACTTCTTAATTTTGAATTTTGTGATTTTTCTGCTTGTCTTAATTTTGTGAATAATAAATTATATTTTTTAACCAATGGTTTAAGAACTGTGTTGGCTTCAAAAAACAAATCAAAAATACTATTTTCAATTTCTAATTTTTCATTTTCATTTGCTTTGTTTAGTTTTTGTTTAAGTTGATTTAATTTTTGAGCAAATTCAACCATTTTTTGATTATATTCAATATTATTTTGTTTATATTCTTGCCTGATTTTTTCGACATCTTCTTCTTTATTAGTTTTAGAACTACAACTTATAGCAATGATAGGCATTACTGTAGTTGAAGCAACAGCACCTATTAAAAATTTTTTAAAAATGTTTTTATTTTTCATATCTACCCCTTTTGTTTCTATATAAATTATTATAGAATACTTATGAACCAAGACAAATAAAATAACTTGTTTTGACGCTTTTTTCAGTATAAATGTTGTTAAAAACTCTAAATATTATTAAATTTAAAGTCTAAAAAGGTAAGGATGGCGAACATAAAATATTTAACTATTGATTATGCTAATATAAAAAAATATATAGCTCAAGGTTATATTGAAGTTTTAAAATTAGCAAATAATATCAATAAATACACCATTGTCAAACAGATAAAAAATTACTTTTGAATAAAATGAATGTTAAAAGAAGAATTAAACATTCTTAAACATGTAAGAGTAGTCAATTTATCTATGCCAAAGGTTTTTGCAATCGACAATTATGCTTTTGAAAACAATAAATATTTAGTAAAAATAATGGCCCCAAATGTTGAATATATCGGTGAAGAAGCATTTTTGAATTGTTATTCATTAAAAAAAGTAGAACTTATAAATACAAAAACAATAGCTAAAGCAGCTTTTCAAAATTGTAGATCACTAAGAAATATCAATTTAAAAAACGCTGAAAACATTGACGATTATGCGTTTAAAAATTGTCACTTACTAAATAGAATTATTATGCCAAATATCAATCAAATAGGTGCAAGTGTTTTTGAAAATACTATTTTTTTACATAAATTATTAAAATATAATGCACAAAATTTAGCAATATTTAATGGGATTTTAATTGGTGCTAAAAATGTTAAAGATCATTTACTTTTACCCGATGAAATAAAAATTATAAGTGGAGAAGTTTTTGAAAATTGTCATTCATTAATGACTCTAATTGCTCCAAATGTAATTGAAATAGGTCAATGAGCATTTAGTGGTTGTAAAAATTTGACTAACGTTGAAATGCCTAAAGTTAGAAAAATTGGTGTTAATGCTTTTAGTGAATGTCAATCTTTAATCAATATAAATATTCATAAGGCAACTGAAATTAATGATTTAGCGTTTAATAATTGTTTAAATTTAAAAAATATTAAGTTAGATAATATTGAAAAGATTGGTATTAATGTCTTTAATAATACTGAATTTTTAAAATTTTTAATTGCGGATCACCCACAGAATTTAGCTATTATAAATGGTATTTTAATAGATGCAAAAACTGCAAAAGCAGATCTGATCTTGAATAAAAACGTAAAAATAATTAACGATATTGCTTTTAAAAACAATCAATATTTAACAAGTATAACGATGCCAAATGTAATTAAAATCGGTAATCATGCTTTTGAGAATTGCCAATCATTATTTAAAATTGTGGCTCCTCAAACAATTGAAATAGGTTATTTAGCCTTTGCTGATAATGTTTCGCTTCAATTTGTTGAAATATCCGTAATAAAAAAGATTAATTTTAATGCGTTTAAAAATGTTAAACTAACATATCAAAATCTTAAATTACCTCATCGAATTACAGAAGACAAATTTAATGAAATGATTAAAAGTGAAACTATATTAGATAAGAAATAAAAATGTCAAAAGTAGATTAAATACTTTTGACAAGGTGCAATAACATATGGCAGGGGTTAAAGGAATCGAACCCTTGCAAGCAGTTTTGGAGACTGCAGTACTACCATTATACTAAACCCCCAGATTATGTCCAATGACATAATTATTTTCCAAATTTAAAATGACAAATATCTCCGTCTTTTATTGGATAATTTTTACCTTCCGAACGAATTTTACCAGCTGCTTTTACTGCGTTTTCAGAACCGTAACTGATAAAATCATCATAACTAATTACATCAGCTTTTATAAATTTTTTTTCAAAATCACTATGTATAATTCCGGCACATTGAGGCGCTAACATTCCGTCATTAAACACTCAAGCTCTAACTTCTATTTGTCCAACGGTAAAATATGTTTTTAGTTTTAATAAATCAAATGCTTCGCGTGTCAGTAAGTCTAAACCACTAAATTTAATATCATAGGAATTCAACCATTCATTGGCTTCATCTTCATTCATTTGAGTTATTTCGCTTTCTAATTGAACACTAATAGCTAAAACTTTATCGTCTTGATTTAAAGATTGAATAAATTTATTATATATATGGTCATTTTGGTAATTAGCAATTTGCTCACTTGATAAATTCGCAACATAAATCATTGGTTTAGCTGTTAATAAATGATAACCGCGCATAATTTTTTGTTCTTCATCACTAAAATTTTTTATTTGTCTAATTGGTATAGAATTTTCTAAATTTTGTTGTAATTTAACACATAAATTTTGTTCCAAGAGTGCTGATTTATCGCCTGCTTTAGCTTTTTTAGCAATACGATTTAGAATGTTTTTAACTGTTTCAAGGTCAGCTAAAATTAATTCTAAATTAATTACTTCTTTATCATTGACAGGATTAATTTCATTAGCAACATGCATTATGTCTTTATTTTCAAAACAACGTACAACATGAATAATTGCATCTACTTCGCGAATATTACCTAAAAACTTATTACCTAAACCTTCACCACGTGAAGCTCCCTGGACTAAACCAGCGATATCCACAAAATCAAAAGTGGCTGGTACAATTTTATTAGGCTTAACTAATGAAGCCAATTCGTATAAACGCGAATCTTTTAAAGGAACACTGCTAATGTTTGGCTCTATTGTGGTGAAAGCATAATTACTTGCTTCAACTTGATATTTTGTTAAAGCACTAAATAAAGTGCTTTTGCCAACGTTTGGCAAACCTACAATTCCTGCTTTTAAAGACATATTACCTCCATTAATTTAAGTATGTATATTTTACCAAAAACTTAATTTTGCTTTTAATTTGTTTTAATTATGTTGCCTGATTTAATTTGTATAAAAAATTAGCATTGGATAATGCTAATTTTTGGTTATAAGTTGTTTAAATTATTTAAAAAAATCTTTTCTTGCTTGTTGTTTAGTTTCTTGTGAAGCAGCGAAAGGAATTCTTGTAGTATAACCTAATTTTGAAGCAACTATCATTTTTGTAGGTCATTCATTAACTTCTCTATTTCACTGGAATACAGTATCATTATACAAGTCTCTAGCTGCTGTTATTTCTTTTTGTAAGTATGAATTTTGTTGTAAAACATCTCTTAATTCACCGTGTGCTTTTAATTCTGGATAATTTTCTAATTGAACATTAATTGAACCTAATGCTGAATCAATTGAGGTAGATACTTGCGATCTTGATTCATCGTTTAAACTTACCCCACTACGATAAGCAGCTACTGTTTTCATTTAAATCAATTGCTTTAGATAAAATTGAAGCAGCATTTGTTAGAATTTGTACTCTTTGCTCTAAAAAATTATCAATTTGTGAAGCATTATGTTGGATTTTTTGCTCTAGTTGTGCTAAACGGTTTTTAGCTTTTGTTTTTTTGTATAAAAACACAATTCCCGGAATAATGAATAAAACTCAAAGCAAAACTTCAAATATTATTGAGCCAACTCCAGTTTTAATTTGAATACGTTTGTTTATTACATTGACGTCATGACCATTTTCTAATACTGGTCCGTTCATTTCGTCTAACTGATTTGCCATTTTTTCTCCTTCAATTTTTATTTGCGAGATAATTATAATATATTAATTATTGACTTCGCTGAAAATATTGGTTTATGGTTGTTATTTTCACTTTGTTTTACTTTTTGATTAATTTCGTCATTATAAGCACTTCGCTCTGTTGGATCAGAGTTAATTTTGGTTATATTGGCAATTACATCGTTATCATAGCGAATATACTCGTCTCATTTAACTGGCACATTGTGATAATGTCCATCGCCACCATAAACTGATACATATTCAACTTGCGGTTTTATATCATAACCAAATGAACTAACTTTAACTGTATCTTGTTCGTCTTCGCTATGCATATAATGAGTTTTTAAAATTGAATTTGTTTTGACTAAATTATGCGTAAATAAATTTCTTGGTAGATAAGATAATTGGTGTTCGTGTTCGTATTGGTTTAAATTGCCTTTAATTCAGTCATTGTAAATAAAATCTAACGATTTAGTTTGCTGAAAAATTGGAATTGAAAGCATTGGGGCAAAAGTGAAATAGATGTGTTTAAAATAATCTTGCATTTGTGCATTAAATGTATCTTTAATAGTATCATAACTATAACTGTAATACACACTTAAATCATCTAGTAAAGAGGCATTATATAAATGTTCTGGTTCTATAATATTGATTTTATGGTGTTTAATATAACTAAAATCATCTCCATAACCTACTGTTTTATCACGCAATAATTTAGTTATATTTTGCTGTGCTAATGGTGTAAATAACAATCTAAATTGAGTTTGATCATTGCGGTCTAAAGCATTAAAAAATGCTTCAAATTCAGTGTTAGGTAGGGAAGTAAAATTGATATTGATTTCTTCTTGTTTTTTTAATGTTTTTTCGGTGGCTTTAACCAGTTTTTTAATTTCAGAATCATTTTTGCGCTCAATATGGGCATAGTCACGTGAAAATGTTAAATCAGGAGCAGATTGTGAACCTCATATAAATTTAGTGTTATATGTGTATAAAGGATATGGTTTAGTTACGCTGGCGTGTAAAACTTCTGTTTTAGTCACTAGTTTTGAATTACCGTTAAAATCAGTGCTTCTTTCAGTTCATCTGATTGTTAAAGTCCCTGTATAGGTTTTTTCACTCATTTCGTGATTTAACACACGAGCAAAAAGAAAAGGGTTACCATAAATTTCGCCGGATTGAACATACTCAACTGTACTTTCTAAATCACTTAATTCACCTAAACCATATTCTTGTCTCATTTTAGCTAATTGTTCATTTTTGAAAAATTGTTCCAATTTAATAAATGGCATTGTTTCACGAAATAATTTTACTTTCATTCCGTGTGTAAATAAATTACGAAGTGGTGCTGTTTGTTCTAAACCGATTTCGGTTTCTTCGTTAAGTTGTTGTTGTAAATTCTGTCAATGTTTGCTAGCATTTTTAAGATTTTTTAAAATTACAGCAAAATGAATAATAAATAAAGTTAAGCCAACGGCACAACTAACAGTTGCTATTGAAATGGTTGCTACATTTAATTTTGTTTTTGAAAATTCAACGCCTAATCAAATTGATATTGCACCAACTATAAAGGCAAGAATAAATAGAACTAGATTGATTATGCTGCCTAATTTAATTTTTTTATGTCTATTTTTTGCTTGGTTAAGTTTAGATGCTAAATTATTGATTTTTTTTGTTTGAGCACGGTTTTGTTCAACATCAATTTTTGAAATACGCGTTAATTCTTCAAAATATTCATCAGTTTTTTGATTGTTTTTTTCACGATATGAATTGTATTCATCAAGTGGTTTATCTACATAAATAATTTTTTCCATTTTTTACCCTCAAATTTAATCTATATTAGTTTTAAGAATTTTTAAAAATGCTTCTTGTGGAACTTCAACTGAACCTAGCATTTTCATTTTCTTTTTACCTTCTTTTTGTTTTTTTAGTAATTTTTGCCGACGAGTGACATCGCCACCATATAGTTTTGCAGTTACATCTTTGCGGTAAGCTTTAATGGTTTCACGAGCAATAATTTTACCCCCAATTGCTGCTTGAACTGGAATTTCAAAATTTTGTCTTGGTATTGCTTCTTTTAGTTTTTGGCACAACTCGCGACCACGAATATATGCATTGTCGCGGTGCGTAATAATCGTGAATGCGTCAATTTTATCACCGTTTAACATCACATCTACTTTAACTAAATCTGTTTCTTTATAATCGTATAAATCATATTCAAATGAAGCATAACCTTTTGTTGAAGATTTCAATTTATCAAAAAAATCAACTACTATTTCAGCCAAAGGCATTTCATATGAAATTTTACTGCGATTTCCATCTAAAGTTTCCATATCACGATAAATTCCTCGCTTACCTTGACACAGTTCCATCACATTACCAATATAATTATCTGGCACAATAATTGTAGCAAATATATACGGTTCTTCAATACGATCGATATATGTTTTATCGGGTAAAAGAGCAGGATTTGATATCATTTCTAATTTAGCGTTTGTTCGATATACTTTGTATTCTACTGAAGGCGAAGTGGCTATGACACCAATTTTATATTCACGATTCAACCTTTCTTGTAATATTTCCATATGGAGCATACCTAAAAATCCTACCCTGAAACCAAAACCAAGAGCTTTAGAAGTTTCCTGTTCTCATGATATTGAACTGTCACTTAAAGCAATTTTTTCCAAACTTTCTTTTAATTCCATATAATCACGAGTATCAACAGGATAAAAACCAGTAAACACAACCGGTTGTTTTTTCTTGTAGCCTGGTAAAGGTTTTTCGGCTGGATTGTCTACTAAAGTTATTGTATCACCCACACTAACTTCGCGGGCATCGCGAATAGTTGCAGCAATTCAGCCAACTTCACCTGCTTCAAGGTATTCTTTTTTAACCTCTCAAGGACTTTTAACACCTAATTCAGCAACTTGATTGATTTTATTATTTGACATAAATTTAATTTTGTCGTTTTTGTGTAATTTACCTTCAACTATTCTTACAAGCATCACCACGCCACGATATTCATCAAAATAAGAGTCAAAAATTAAGGCTTTTAGAGGTTTATTGTCATCAGCTATTGGAGAAGGTATATATTTTTCTATTGCCTCTAAAACTTTGTCAATATTTAGACCCGTTTTTGCTGATACAGCAACAGCATTTTCAGTAGATAAACCAATCACATTTTCAATTTCAGCTTTTGTTCGTTCAATATCAGCAGAAGGTAAATCTACTTTATTGATAATTGGAATGATTGTTAAATTATTTTCCAAAGCTAAATAGACATTGGCTAGTGTTTGAGCTTCAATTCCTTGTGTTGCATCGACAATTAATAATGCACCTTCGGTAGCGGCTAAAGAACGTGAAACTTCATATGTAAAATCAACATGGCCAGGTGTGTCAATTAAATGAAAAATAAAGTCTTTGTATTTAATTTGTACTGCGTTTAATTTTATTGTAATACCTCGCTCACGTTCAAGATCCATTGTGTCTAAAATTTGGGCTTCTAAATCTCTTTTCGCCACTGTTTCAGTTAATTCTAAAATACGATCAGCTAACGTGCTTTTACCGTGGTCAATATGAGCAATAATTGCGAAGTTTCTTATTTTTGATTTGTCCATACAATCACTCCTTAAAATTGAAAATTTGCAATTAAATTTTAATATATTATTTATTATAATTAAATTTATTATATTAATGAAGGAGACATATGAAAATAAAAATAAAAAAGGGACACACGAATATTTCATATCGCTATAAAGATAAATTTATCCAAGAAAAAGTGTACAATGGCTTTAATCATAAAATTGATTATACTTTGTTAAAAAAATTTGATTTTGTCCCTGAATTGCTATGTGAAAATAAAAGTGAAATTATGTGAAAATTTATAGATGGTCAACAACCTTCAATTACTTTAAATAACGTGGAATTGATTGCTAAACAAGTTAAATCAATTCACGAGTCAAAATTATCATTTCCACCCTCAAATCACGCTGCTAGAGTTAAATTTTATCGTAATGAATTAAAACGCTCACAGCGCAAACTTAAGGTCTTAGATGAATTTTATCGCCCAATTAATAAAACTTTAGCCAATATGCACAAAGACACCCCTTTACATAATGATTTATGGCCTTTTAATATGATAGAACAAGATGATAAAATCTTTTTTATTGATTGAGAATATGCTACTTTAGGTGATAAACATTTCGAATTAGCTTATATTATTGAAGCAAGCAATATGGATAAAGCGGTAGAACATAAATTTTTACAAGCATATGGCGATTACAACGAAATATTTTTATTGCGCCATAAAATGTTAGTTAATTATTTAGTAATTTTATGAGTTCATACACAAACTAAACCTCCTTTTGCTACTGAATTATATGAACAAAGAATATATCAATATGATGAACAATTAAAGAATTTATTGAATATAAAGGAGTAAAAATGAGAAAATTCAAACAAATTTTGCTGATATCTATTTTTTTAATGATTGTTTTAATAATCCCTTTTATTGAACAAATGATAATTAATTTTTATACAAAAAATGACTCCTCGGAATCAAATTTTGTTTTGTATCATTTCAGTGGGATAAGTTCAGTTACAACTAATTTTTTTCGTAATACTTCACAAACTATTGAGTTTTACAAAACAATAGCCAATTCTTCGATTCAATATCCTTTTAAATTAGCTTTTTTATTTGGTGTTTTTCACGGTTTTGGTTTAGTTGCTTTAATTTTAATTTGAGTATTTTTGGCAGTAATTTATTCAGTAATTAATTTATTTAAAAGAAGAATTGCTATTCCAATCTTGATGATAATATTAGCAATTATTTCACTATTTTATATGTTATTAACCGCAACTAAATGATTAAATTTTGACATAGCACAATATTCAAAAAATCAATTTGCTTCGTACTTTTTAAATTCCCAATTTATCACTATGTTTATTTTTTCTACCATTTCGTTTTTACTTTCAATTGTTGAAGTGGTTAAAAGCAAAAAATTACGTTAATTTATTTCACTGCGCGGTGAAATTTTTATTTTAAACGCCAAATGTTTAATACAAAAATTAAATAAATATCTATTTAAGTTATATATTATTTTATAATTATTTAACTTAAACAACTAAGGGGGTGTATGTTTAGTAATAAACAAAAAAAATTTGAAGCAATTCTCAATAATTTATTGGATTTAAGCCCTAATGATAAAGCAGTATTTACCCGGGTAGACAACTATTATTTTTTTGATTTTTTCAAAATGTTTGGACAAAAAGCTTTTGAAAAAATATATACAAAAAAAGATTTTAAAATTGAGTTAATTGAAGAAAGATTAAAACATGCTAAAGATAAAATTATTCAAGCCCATGACTACACAGAAGTAATGCAAATAATTGCTGATTTTGATTTAGAAATAAGTGAAATTAAAAAGCGTTTATTAAAAAAAGATTTTATTCAAGGAATAGCAAAAATCACTGAAGAATTGGAAATGCAATTCCAAAAACAATCAATTAAATGAAAAATGTTTTTTAATAGAGCTAAAGAAATCAATGAACAAAGCAATATTTGGCCAATACATTTAGGTTTTTTATATGTTAAAGTTAATGTGGGTGATAAATCAATCTATGCTCCTTTATTTTTAAAAGAAGCTTATTTAGAATTTGAAAATGCACGTCCCAAATTATTTTCAAAAGGTGAAATTAAACCCAACGATAAATTATTTTTCTTGCTAAAACATTACAATTTTGACGTAGACACTAACTCTAAATTTTCTCGCCAAACTATTAAAGAATTATATGATGATGTGAAAAAAAATTGAGTCAACACTTACCCAGACATAACTGAAATAGGAGCTAATTTTGAACAATTAATTCCCGAACAAATCACAAACGAAGCTTTAAGTTTTGCCCCAGGTATTGTTTTAGGTTTATTTCAGCCAGCCGGTGGTTATATTAGAAACAGAATGATAGAAATTATAGAAAAAGATGCTATCAAAACTATTATTCCAGTTTCATTTAACAAAAATAGTTATATAAAAAAAATTGATGAAATGATTCTAGACCCTAAAAAAAGTTTATTTAAAATTTCGCCAACAAATTTTAGTCAAGATCAAGCAATTGCTTCATCTTTGCTTCAAAATACAGTTATATGAGGCCCACCGGGCACAGGAAAATCGCAAACAATTGTTAATTTAATTACCAATATTTTAATTTATGGTCGTAGCGCTGTTGTGTGTTCGCAAAAAAAAGCAGCTTTAGAAGTTATTGCTAATAGAATGGGTCCCTTAAAACAATTTTGTTTATTTATGTTTAATTCCGCTGAAGCAAGCAAAAAATCATTTTATAAACCTTTACAAGAGTATATTGATTATATTGAACATTTTAATGATGATGTTAAATTAAAAGCCTTGCGAGTTTTAAACAATAAGGAATTAAGATATATTAGAGAAATTGGCAATTATGCTAAAGATTCTAGATTTGTCGAAATTGCACGAATTATTCCTCAAATTAATTCATATTTAGAAGATTTAGATGAGCAAAAATGGGAATTTATTTTAACCTTACCTGATTTTTACCAATATCCTGAATTAATTAAATTTAATGATAAAAAAGAAATTGAAAAATGAATGCTAAAAAACAACGGCTTTAACTTTTTAAAATTATTTGATAAAAAACGTAAAACAATTTTGAATATTGCTAATAATTTATTTGAAAAATTTAATGGTTCAAAAATAAATATTAAGCATTTAGTTAACATCACTAGAAATAGCGAAATATCTGATTTTAAATTTATTCGCTCGCTTTTATCAATTTTACCTCCTCAAGATAAAGCTCAAGTAAGTGATGCTGAACAAATAAAAAAATATGTTGCTCGTTTAGTGGTTCAACGTTATGAAACATTAAGTGATGAAGATAAACAAGCATATGGAGAATTTGCACTAACTATAAGAAATGGACAAACCGAACCTTATAAATTTATCAGTAATTTTGCTCGTATTATTAAGAAAATCTTCCCTATTATTATAGTAACACCTGAAGCAGATTTATCTGCTTGACAAAGAGAAGAATTTAATTATGCAATAATGGATGAATCAAGCCAAATTTTTATTGAAAAAGGTTTGCCGGTTTTATATTTAGCTAAAATTAAAATTTTAGCCGGTGATGATCAACAAATGAAACCATCAAATTGATTTGGAATTAGAGTAACAGATGAAGAAACTGTGTATGGTATTACTGAGTCGTTGTTGGATTTTGCTAAAAATACCGGTGTTCACACAATTTTGTTAAACAAAAATTATCGTTCAAATCATGCTTCGCTAATGACTTTTAGTTCAAAACATTTTTATAATTCAAATCTTGATGTTATCGATTCAGCATATGTAACTTCGCAATCTAAAGCAATTGAAGTAATTGAAGCTAACGGCGAATGAGTTGATTCACAAAACTTAAGCGAAGTTAAAATTGCTCTTGATATAGTTGAAAAAAATTTAAAAAAATACAAAAAAATAATTTTATTATGTTTTAATGCAAAACAACAAGAAGTAATTACTAAAACAATTTTTGAAACTAAACCTATTCTTGAAAATGCTTTAAGAACTGATATTTTATTGTTGAGAAATATTGAAAATATTCAAGGTGATGAAGCTGATTTAGTGGTTGCAACATTAGGTTATGATTCAAATGCTAAAATTTATTCAACTTATGTTGGGCGTCCTGGTGGTCGTAATGCTTTAAATGTTGCTATTTCAAGAGCTAAAGAAAAAATGATAGTTATTAAATCATTACATTCAAGTGATGTAAATATTAATGGTTTAAATGGTATCAATGAAGATATGGAAACTTTTAAAAAATGATTGGAATTTTTGGAATTAAGTGACCAAGAAAGAAAAGAATTTTTATCAATTGATTTAGAGCAAACACGTGGTATTGATTTAAAATCAAATTATGAAGAAAGCGATTTATTTATTGAAATCAAAGAATATATTCTTGATTTAATTAAAGGTAAACCTTGAATTCAATTACACACCCATTACAATTTAGGAACTATGAATGTGGATTTAATGTTAAAAAAAGGTGAGGAAAATATTTTTGCTTTAATTGTCGATGATTATAAATATGCTGACAATCCAAGTGAATATTTAAAATTTAATGACACTATTAAATTTATTGCTTCTAAACAATACAAAACTTTTAATTTTGACAGAACATTGTGAGAACAAAATAAACAAAAATTAGATGAAATTATTAGTTTAATAAGTTTGCCTGATAGTTATTTTGAAAATAATGATTATGCCGATCTTAGTGAAAATAGCATTGAAATGTTTATAGATAAAAATGATTTAACTCATTCGCAAACAACAATAAATAACGTTAATAATGAAAATTTAATACACGAAACTATTGAGAATGTTTCCAAAAATGAATCTGTTAATGATTTTGATATTTCAAATACCAAACCCCAAACTAATGTTGAAAAATCAACAAACACACAAAATGTTAAAGATCAAAATATCATTAGTGAAGTTGATAACGAATTTAACAAAATTCAAAATTTAACAATTGAAAATTCACCTGAAATAATGAAAATGAATAAAAATTTAGACGATATAAACGAATTTATAAAAGAAAATAATTATGATAAAACAGAATTTGATGATGTTTATGATATTGACGAAATATTAAAACAAAATTCGTTAAATCAGTCTAATACTTCAAAAACTTTATTGAGTGAATCTATTGAAAATTTAAATGTAACACAAGAGATTTTAAATGACAACATTAATGCTAAATTAAATACAGATGTTTTGGATCAAAAAGACAAAAATGAGCAAAATATTAATGAGCAACCAAATCCATCAACCCAAGTTTTTGATGAAAAAAACAATCTTAAACAAAATTATGAAAATGAATTCAAAAACAAAATTAATGAAGATAGAGATAACCAATTTGCCAATTTAGATTTTGAAGATTTTGATGAACCTTCTCAAACTAATTTAATGGAATTGAATAATGATGTTGCTAAACCAACATCATATTCACAAATTGAAAACGAAAATTTTGAATTTGATGAACCAGGTGAAACTGAACTCATTGAATTAAATAAAGAGTCTAATTATCAACGAAATTCGAATAATTTTGACGCTAATTATTCAAATAATGGTTACGACCCACTTCAACAAGCGTTGTATGATTCTATAGATAATACTGCCGAATTTACAAGCGAAAAAGAATTAATAAATGAAATTGAGCAAAATTCTATAGACAAAGTTTTAAATGAATTAAATTTAGAAAATAAAAAATAATATTTAAAATATCAGTAGAACTGATATTTTAAATTTCGTTTAAGGTTTTGGTCATATTGTTTTTATATACTTCAACACCTGGTTGATTAAAAGGATTAACTCCCAATAAATATGCAGACATTGTTAATGAAATCATAAAAAATTGGAATAAATAACCTAGATTAAATTCGTCCATTTTTTCAAATTCAATAATAATATTTGGTATTTTTGAAGTTTCATGATGAGCTTTAATCGTTGCATCGAATATTGCTCAATTTATTTTATGAACAGATTTTCCATCGAGGTAATTTAATTTCTCAACATCTTCGCTTTGCTTGGTTAAATAATAATTGTTATTAGGATTTTTAAGCACTAAATTAGTTTCAAATAAAATTTTAGAACCTTCTTGAATGAATTGACCAATTGAATGTAAATCTGTTGAAAATTGTGAAGAAGCAGGAAATATACCACGACCATTCTTTCCTTCACTTTCAGCAAATAATTGTTTTCATCATTCCTGGAAAAATTTTAATTTTGGCTCATAACTAATTAATAATTCTATTGAATAATGTTTTCCCATAATATATCTTGTTAAGGCGTACGAATAAGCATTGTTAACATTCAAATCTGGATTGTTATTATCTAAAACTGCTTTTTGAGCACCTTTAAGTATTTCGTCGGTATTAATGTCAGCACACATAAATGGGAATAAACCTACTGGACTTAATACGCTAAAACGCCCACCTATATCAGAAGGGATAATTAATTTTTCATACTCTTTTTTAGTAGCTAAATCATATAGTATTCCTTGTGATTTATCCGTAGTGGCCACAATTAATTCTTTAGCTCTAATGGTGCCTACTTTTGTCTCTAATAATTTTCTAAATTCACGAAATGCTATACTTGTTTCAAGTGTTTTACCACTTTTAGAGATAACATTTATTGCAAATTTTTTGTTTTCAACATAAAGTAATTGTGCTGTTAGTGAGTCTGAACTAAGTGAATTACCACTAAAAATTAATTCAATAGCATTTTTATTTGAATTATATGGACCATAAATAAATTCATAACCAGCAGCTGCTCCTAAATATGAACCACCAATGCCGATAACAACAACCACTTCAACATTCATATTTTTCCATTTTTGTGCTATTTTTTTCATTTTATTATATTCTTCAATATTAATATTGAAAGGAAGTTCATATCAACCAAGTCAATCTTTTTCAATAACATTTTTATTAATTAAAGCATTGTGAATTTTATTGATTTTATCTTGAAATTTAAGTAAATTTTGGGTATTAATTGCCTTATCAAGTTTTAAATTTATTGTTTTCATTTTTACTCCTGATTTTAGTTTAATTCAAACGGATTTTGTTTATTCAAATAAGATTCATATATTATTGACCAATACAAAAAGCAAATAAATGTACCTAAAACAGATTCATTATTTTCTGCTAAATTAATTTGAACGAGAGGGATATTTATAATTTCAGATAATGTAGTGACTATACCGTTATTACTAATATTGGTAAATTGACTAAGTCTATTTTGTTGTAATTTAGGTACTCCATCATCGAAACTTAATTCAGGCGAAATTCTATAATCATTTTTAAATTTATCAAATTTTACAAATGTCGCAAAATAAGCTGAATTCATTCCGAGAGAGTATGTTGAATATGTGTAAATATCATTAGGAAAAATTATTGAGTTTGTTCATTTGTTGTTTTTAAAATCTTTTTCATTATTCATTCGCGAATATAACGCAAAAATATCAATAAATTCTGGTGAAGAGCCAATTAATAAGTTTTGTTTGCGTTCTTTTTTTATCACTGAACAAATATAAGCGTATTGGAATGCAAAATTATTTTTGATATTTTCTGAAACAAAATCAAGTGTTGCCACGGTATAACCTTGTAGAATTTCGTTGATGTTCAAGCCTTTAATTAACATTAACAATAAATTTATTTCATTAAAAAAAGCAAAACGATGGTGCAAAATATCTGGTGTAATTAAAATGTTTTTTTCTTCTATATTTAAAAATTTAATTGTTTTTTCGGCATTTTCTCTTCCAACAAAAAAAGAATTATTTAAGGTTTTGTAATAACCAAAATTTTGCTGTACAAAATTGTAAAAAATTTTGATAAATTCAATAAATTTATTGTTGAATTTATTCATTTTGCTTAAAATAAAAGCAGTATTAGCTAAATTTATATTTTTTTTGCTATATTGAAAAAAACTAAATCAATTTTGAATTGCATCATCTTCGCAAACAAAAAAAAATTTAATTTTATGTTTAAACAAAATGTCATTTCTTAATACAAAATTATAAGCACTTTCAAAATTATTTTTAGTTCTAGTATCAGAAAAAATTATGATATTTTCACAATTATGTTTAATAACATTTTTGGCAAACTCATTCAATTCATTTGTGTTATTTAGACCAAAATTTAAAGCTAGTTCGTGAAACCCAAAATGTTCAAAACCATCAATTGTCTTAAATTTGATTTCTTTTAAAATATCAACACCTTTTTTTACTAAACTTTCGTTAGTAAAATCGGGATAGTAATTATGTGGCTTAATTGTTAATTTCGGCATTAACTACCTCATTTTCATATTTTTCTATTTCTTTGGTAATTGAATTTTTTAGTGTTTTAAATCCGTGTTTTGTTTCTTTAAGTTCTTCATTAAATGGTTTTTTGCAAAAATATGGGTGGTTTTGTTTAAAATTGCCAATTCCTGTTTGATTTTCATGATTAATTTCTTCTACGTAAAAGTTAATTTTATCCTTTAAATTAAATTCGCAAAAAAGATTCTTTCACTCAAAGTCAGTAACTAAATTTTTCGGAATTGTAAAAATATATTTTTTATTAGTTAATACCGTTAAATTATCAGCACTGATATGGATAATTTTACCAAATAAAATGTCACCTTTTTTGTTCATGATTGAATTATAAAAGAATATGTGAACTAACAAAATTTAATTATGTTTATATTGTAAAGCTCAATCAATAATTTTATTTAGCATTAAAAAAATTTATTTAGGTAGCAAAAAAAATATCATATATATTATAATTTAATATAATAAATTATATTGCCGGTCTTTTTTGTCTTTTCAAAAAAGTAAAGGAACAAACGGAAGAGGATTATATGAATAAAGACAAAAATATTTTATTAAATACTGAATATTTAACAAGATTAGAACAAAATGAAATTTATAAAGCGATACTAAATTACGATTCAAAACTTAGTGCAATTGTTCAAGCAACAAAAAAACAGACAATAAGTCAAACTGATTATTTTAGAATTAAGTCTAATTTTAACCAAGTTGAAGATTTAATTGATGATTTATTAACTATTTCGAGATTTAATTATTTAGAAGAAGTTAAGAGTTTATATGCTTCAATTGTTAATAATTTTAACCTTTTATTTACCAAATATGTGATTGATTATACAGCTTCAGATTCACCTGACACGAGAGCTTATCATAAACTAGATACTGAACAACAATTTTCTCTAACATCGTATTTGACATCATTTGTTATTGTTGAAGACAAATTCGTAATTTTTGTAGCTGTTGATAAATATCAATATCCAATATTGACTGAATTCGTTTGTTCAGAAACTGATTTTTCTTGTCCAGCTGATTGTGAAAAATCTTGTTGTTTAGTGCAAGTTCAAGCGGTTGAAAATAGCGATATGGCCGAAACACAAAACATCACAGAGGAAGATTATTCTTGTCCAACTGATTGTGAAAAAACTTGTTGTGTAACAGAAGTTCAAGCAGTTGAAAATAGCGATATAGAAACTAATACAAATGAAAACGAAACAACACCAGTAGAATTTATCGAAGAAACTAAAATAAACGAAGAAAATCTAATTCTTGATCATAGCGATGTATTGACACAAACAGAATTTAATCAATATTTAGATTTGGCTCATTACACCTCATTACCAGAAAAAGATTTATTAGATGCTTTAACTAAATATTCACACAAATTAGAGAAAATTAACACTAACTTTAAGCGTCAAACTGTTAGTCAAGCAGACTACTTCAGAACAAAGCAAAACTTAAACGATGTTCAAGAATTGGTTGATGATTTATTAACTCATGACTCATATTCATATAAGCAAGAAACGCAATTAGTCTACGATGATGTAAATCGAAACTTTGACAATATTTTAAATAATTTAGTAATTGATTATACTGCTGCTGATACACCTGATAATAATGGTTTAGCATTATTAAATATAAATGAAAACGATTTTTTAAATTACCAAACATCGTTTATTCTTCATGAAAATAAACAGGTAGTATTTAATGTTGCGAATGAATATTCGTACCCAATTTTAAGTGTTCAAAATCTTGAAACTAATTCTATAGAAGATTCTTCTGAACATGAACAACATTTAATGAACGAAATGCTAGTTGAAAATAGTGTTGTTGAGCCAATTATGGTTGATGAAGAAGTTATTGAACATCAAGATAAAACAGAAAATAATGAATTTGTGGAATTTGTTCAAAGTGAAGAAGTTCAAAATTCATGCAACAAAGAAGAGTGCGAGACAAATTGTGAGTGTGCAAGTGAGTGTGATATTACTGTTCACGAAACTCAAACATTTGTAGTTGATTCTAATAAAAAACTTAAACCATCTCGCTACTTATCAAAACCTAAAAAATTCTGGTGAATTTTATCACTTGTTGTGGTGTCATTAATTCTTGTGGTGCTATTGATTTTGGTAGGTCTACGGGCTTATGAAATAATAAATAATATAGATATTTTCTAAATTTTAAAACGAACTGAGGTTATATGCTGAATAAAGAAAAAAACATAAACACATTGATAAATCATCTAAAAACCTCAGGTTTTGTTTTTCAAGGAAGTGAAATTTATGGCGGGCTTGCAAATACTTGAGATTACGGTCCTTTAGGAGCAACTTTAAAGGATAATATCGAACAAATTTGAAAGCGTTACTTTATTCAAAGTGAAAAAAACAATTTTTTACTCGATTCAAAAATTTTAATGAACCCAGAAGTTTGAGTAACTTCAGGACATGTGATTAATTTTAATGACCCGTTGATTGAAAATAAAGTAAACGGAAAAAGATATCGTGCTGATAAATTAATTGAAGAAATAAATCCTAATATTGTTGCTGAAACAATGTCTTTTGAACAAATGAAGCAATTTTTGGTTGAAAACTTGTCCGAATATGATGGTTCAAAAACTCAATGAAGTGATATTAAAAAATTCAATTTAATGTTTGAAACCAAACAGGGTGCAACGGAAGAATCTAAAAGCAAAATTTATTTACGACCTGAAACAACACAAGGAATAATGGTCAATTTTAAAAATGTACAACGTTCTATGAGAGCTAGATTACCTATGGGGATAGGTCAAGTTGGAAAAAGTTTTAGAAATGAAGTGACTCCTGGTAATTTTATATTTAGAACACGTGAATTTGAACAAATGGAATTAGAAATTTTTACCCATCCCAACCAAGCTGATGAATTATTTCATTACTACATCCAAAAATCATTAAATTTTGTAAAAAAATTGGGTTTAAGCGATCAAAATATTCGTTTAAGGGCTCACGAACAAGATGAATTATCACATTATTCTTCTGCTACCAGTGATATTGAGTATCAATTCCCATTTGGTTGAGGTGAATTATTAGGTATAGCAAATAGAACTAATTTTGATTTAAACGCTCACCAAAATGCCACTGGTGAAAATCTTGAGTATTTAGATCCAAATACAAATGAAAAATTTATACCTTACGTAATTGAACCTTCGATGGGTTTAGACCGCTTAATGTTTGCTATTTTAATTGAAGCTTACGATGAAGAAAAATTAGAAAACGAAACTAGACTTGTAATGCGTTTTGATAAAAATATAGCTCCGTATCGCGTTGCTGTTTTGCCACTAGTTAAAAAACTCAATGAAACAGCAAATAAAATTTATCAAATGCTGCTTGATAAAGGTATTGCTGTAACTTACGATGAAACCGCTTCTATTGGCAAAAGATATCGTCGTCAAGACGCTATTGGAACTCCATATTGTTTAACTGTTGATTTTGAAACTTTAAATGATGATACACTTACATTGCGTGAGCGCGATTCAATGCAGCAAAAAAGAATTAAAATTAATGAAATTTTATTGCACATATAAATATGAATAAAAACCAAACAGAATTGCACCATTATATAATCAATAACATTGACATAGCAGATGAAATCAGTAAATACATAACTTTGTCTAAAAAAGGTCAAAGTTATGTTTGTTTATGTCCTTTTCACGATGATTCTTCGCCCTCAATGAATATTAATACAACAAAACAAATTTTTAAATGTTTTGTTTGCCAGGTTGGTGGTAACGTCATAAATTTTGTTTCAAAATATAAAAAAATTAATTATTTTGAAGCAATGAAAACTATAGCAGACGAACATAACGTTAGTTATGAAAACAACTTATTTAATAAACCAACTCAACATTATACTCAAAGTGATCTTCAAATTATTGAGTTATTAGAAAAAGTGAATGCATTTTATAAAGTTGAGTTTAAAAAAATTAAAAACTCAACTTTGAAAGAGTTTTTTACTAACCGTGATCTTAATGATGATATTTTAGAAAGATTCGACATAGGTTATGCTAATGAAAATCATTTTAACATTCTTTATGGAGACGAAATCAAAAATAATATTGATAATTTTGTTAAGTCAGGTTTATTTAATTTACAGACACAGAATTTAACATTTAAAGATCGTATTATGTTTGGCATCCGCGACAACAACGGCAGTATTGTTGGTTTTAGTGCTCGTAGTTTAATTGCTGATATTAAGCCTAAATATATAAATAGTAAAGATTCGTCAATATTTAAAAAATCTGAAATTTTATATAATTATCATCAAGCAAAAAATTATGCCGATAATAATAGTTTTATTTTAGTTGAAGGTTTTTTTGATGTTATTGCTCTTGCTAAATGTGGTATCAATAACTCTGTCGCTTTAATGGGGACTGCTTTAACATCTAATCACTTAAAATTAATTCAAAACAAAACAATTATTATATTTTTAGATGGTGATGATGCTGGCCAAAAAGCTACTTTAAAATCAGCAAAATTTCTTTTGTCTAACAACATAGACGTAAAAATTGTTCAAAATCACACGTCGCTAGACCCGGATGAAATTTTAAAAAAATTTGGCAAAGAGCATCTTTTACAAATGATCAATTCAGCTCCTGACGCGTTAGATTTTATTTTTAATTATTATAAAACGCAACACAATTTAATTGCTTATGGTAATAATTCTTTGAATAATATTAAGAACTTTGTTGTTGATTTTAACGATTATATTCAATATAGTGACACAGCAATACTAAATTATTTTTCGAACAAATTCAATGATGAATTTAAATTTAAACCCGAATTTAAAAACGACAATTTTAATAACTATCCCTCAAATTTTTCTAATTCACAAGTTTTTGATAATTTATTAGATTTAGAATTAAACGACATTGATGATTATTATTCAAATGTGAATGATTATGACTTAAATATAGCCGAAAATAACTACATTATTAATCAAAAAAACACTATTTTGCCTAGTTTTATTGACCGACTTTTTTATGTAATTATTGAACATCCGGATTTAATTAAATTGTATGTTGAAAGCGTTGAAAAAAATGGAGGTTTTAAAAATATCGGCACTCAAAAAGGACAAACGCAAAGCAAAATATACGACATCCTAGTTTCTTCTTTAAACCAAAATTTAAACGATGACAACAAAAATTATATAAGAAAAAAATCAACTCAAAACGGTATACTTGAACATGAGTATTATTCATTTAAATTAGATTTAGAAAAATATCCAAAATACACACAACAATTTAAAGATGATTTTAATGATTTGATAGTGAAAGCGATTCGTGAAAATAATAAAGACTATAAAGAATACATTACTCAAAACGCAGATATTTTTTTTAATAATACTGGCACGCAATTTTTGGATATATTCGCAAATAACATTAAACAAATCAATAAAATTAACGATGCTGATTTTATTGAAAAAATCAATAATAATACTGCTAATAATGATAAAAACGAACCATTTAAACCAATATTTGATGATTTAAATGACTAAAAACACAAAGGAGCAAAAATGCAAGACAACGAGTTAAAATCAGTTATAAAATTAATAGAAAACTATGCTAAAACTACTGAAAATAAACAATTATCCCAAAGCGATATTTTTGAATATTTAGACCAAATTAAAGTTGAAATACCAGATGAATTAATGGATGAAATGTTAGAAAATTTGCACGAAGCGGGTTTAATTTTAGATGAAGTTGACGAAGGCGATGAAGATGATATTTCTAAAGATGACATAATAGATGAAATCGATGAAAACGAAAAAGTTTTTAAAAAAGCTGATGTCATTGTTGAAGAATTTGACGATGATGATGACATTAAAAACTCAATTGATATTGACGAATTTGAGGATGAATATACTGAAGAATTTAGTTTTCACGATGATTATGAATATTCTGATGATTCGAGTTATGCCGAAGAAGATGAAGACGAAATCATTGTTAAAAAAGAAGTAAAAAACGAGAAAAAGAGCGAGAAAAAAAATACCAAAAATTTAACAGATGAAGAATTTAAAATTCAATCATATGATGATATGGATATTGACTTATCAAATGACGACACTTTAACTTCAACAAATCAACTTCGTAATAAATTAACTGAAACTAACGACATTGTTAAATGATATATGCGTTGGATAGGTAAATACGGTAAACTTTTAACAAAAGCCGAAGAAGAAAAATTGGCTTTGGAAATGGAAAAAGGTGGTTTTAGAGGTAAAAGAGCTAAAGATAAATTGATTAAAAGAAATTTACGTTTAGTTATAAATAACGCTAAAAAATATAAAAACCGCGGTCTAAGTTTTATTGATTTAATTTCAGAAGGAAATTCTGGAATTGTTAAAGCCGTAACTAAATATAACGTTGGTAAAGGGTTTAAATTTTCAACTTATGCGACTTGATGAATTCGTCAAGCAATTACAAGAGCAGTAGCAGATCAAGCTCGCACAATTCGTGTTCCAGTTCACATGGTAGAAACAATCAATAAAATAACCAAAATTGAGCGAGAATTACACCAAGAAAACGGAACTGAACCAAGTGATGAGGAAATTGCTGCTAAATTTGGTCAAGGTTATACAGCTGAAAAAGTAAGATATATTCGCAAAATTAATATCGACCCAATTTCGTTGGATAAACAAATTGGTAAAGAAAATGATTCTGCGTTTTCTGATTTTGTTAAAGATGATAGCGTAGTAAATCCAATTGATTTTGCTTCCCAAGAAGAATTAGTAGATATGCTAAATGAAACTTTAGCCGCTGCATTAGACAAAGATGAATATGTTTTAATTTGTAAACGTTATGGCGTTGGAATTGATGAAAATGGAGAAAAATATAAAGTTACACCTTTAGAGGAATTGGCTAAAGATCGTGGTGTATCTAAAGAGCGAATTCGTCAAATTGAAAACAAAATTTTAAGAAAATTAAAAAATTGTACTCGTAAAGGAAAACATTTAAAGGATTTTTTTAAATAATGCAATTACGTAAAGTTAGTAATTATTTATTGAATAAATACCCTTTAAATTTAGCTGAAATATGAGACCCGTGTGGATTTAATGTTAAATTTAATTTAAGCGAAAAAATTAAAGCTGTTGTGTGTGCGATTGATTTAACACAAGAAGTATTACAATTAGCGATTGAAAAAGAGGCTAATTTAATTATTTTACACCACCCGTTTAAATTTGCAAAAACTTGACAAGAAGAGTTTATTTTAGCACCCTATAAAAAACAAATATTAACCATTTTGAAACAAAAACGTATAAATGTATTGGCATTACACACAAATTATGACAATCATACCCAGGGTACTTCACACCAAATTGCTTCGCAATTGGGTTTAGAAGCTTTAATTTATAACCAAAACAATTTATATCCTAGCATTCTTAAATTTCCTATTTCAGTTAAACAACTACAACATTTATTTAAGCAAAAATTAAATATCACTGCTATGCGAACAAATGTGATAGATTTAGATAAAAAATTTAACAAGGTTGCAATTTTGTCTGGTTCAGGACCTTCAACATTAGCATATGAATTATGCCAAAATGATACTGAGTTGATTATTACAAGCGACATTAAATGAAACGAGTGAATTTTATATCAACAACATAATATTAAAATTTTAGAAATATCACATTTAGATGAACAAGTTTTTGCATTTGATATTGTTAATCAACTACAACAAAATTTTGCAAATTTAAATGTGTATCAATATAATTTTAAGGAACTATATCAAAATTTATAGGGAGCAATTATGGATTTTGCACATATATTTCAAATGCAAAAAAATTTAGATGAAGCAATCTCTTCACGTTCAGATTTAGAAGTTATTACCAATGAACAATGACAAGCAAAATGATTGTTAGCACTTTTGGTTGAATTTTGTGAATTTGCCAACGAAATTCAATCGTTTAAATATTGAAAAAAACATAAAAATATTAATCATGGTGCAGCGTTAGAAGAATTTGCTGATGTTTTACATTTTTTAGGCTCATATGCGTATAAACTTGATGTTAATCCCTTAATCGAACCTAAAATTGTATCTCAATGCCCTACTGCTCAATTTTTGGAAATATTTAAGGTAGCAACAATTAATAAAGATAATATTACAAAACAAATAATCTCGGAATTATTGTCTCTTTCATTAGGTTGTGCTAAATTATTAGGCTACAGTGAAGATGAAATTCTTAAGGCATATGAAATTAAAAACCAAAAAAACTTTGAACGAATTAAAAACCATTATTAAAAACTAACCGGGGTTAGTTTTTGTTTATGGATAAATGGAAATTGCTTGTATTTTATTGTTTTGTTTATCAATTGTATTAAGCTCAATTACCACTGCGTTAAATTGAGTTGCGTTTTGAGAAACTTTAAATTTAACATGTTCGGCGTAGCGCATATGGCGATAAACTTCATCGTAATTAGCGCCAATAGCACTATTATGTGGACCAACCATGCCAGCATCACTTATAAAACAAGTTCCCTTAGGTAATACACGAGCATCATTTGTTTGCACATGTGTGTGTGTGCCACACACAGCATCGACAATACCGTCTAAATATAAACCTAATATAGCTTTTTCGCTGGTTGTTTCAGCATGAAAATCTATAAAATGAAAATCAGTTTTTTGTCCATAATTAATAATATCATCAATGGCATCAAAAAAATTATCTGCGTATTCTTCGTTTCAAGGAGCTAATAATTTATTAAATGTTATCCCCATTAATGAACTTACACGTAATGTTGAATTTTTGACATTAATTACAATACTACCTTGACCAGGATATGAACTGTTAATGTTTAAAGGTCGCACTATATCTTTATTATTAATGATGTCAAAAATACTAGCTTTTGCTCATACATGATTACCTAATGTGCAAACATCAATTCCTATTTTTTTAAGTTGATAATAATCATATTCAGTAAAGCCTTTGCGTTCAGATACATTTTCACATTGAGCAATAACGACATCTATATTATATTTTATTTTTAACTCATTAATATATTTTTCAACTGTATCTATGCCGGGTTGACCGAAAATATCACCAATAAATAATATATTTATTTTTTTATTTGACATTTAACCTCAAATCTACTTTATTAGTGTACCATAAATTGATTTTTAAACATTAATTTAAACTTTAATTAAAGGTGGACAACAAAAATTAACATTGTAAAGTGTTAATTTTTTTGTATACAAACCATAGGGGTGGGGTATACCCCACCAAAAATCAAAAAAAACGAAAAATTGAAAGGACTAAATATGTCAAGACATTTAAAAATGGAGGAATTCGATTTAATCTTTGAGGTTTACCAAAAACATGGAAAATCACAAGCTATAAAAACACTTTGAAATATCTCTCCAAAAACAAAATTAGTTAAGAAAAAATATCTTGCAGTAAGAATTGCTAAAATTATTAAATATTATAATTTAGGCGTGAAAGAAAAATTATTAACTAAAAAAGGCAAAGACAGAAAACCAGGTAGCGGAAGACCTAGAAAAGAACCAGATTTTGATTGAGATATTTTTGACAGAAATGATCTAATTGAAATCGCAAAAAGATATTATGAAATAACAAACCAAAAACCCAAAAAAGAGAAAAAAGAAGAAGCTAAAAATTTAAAAATCCAATTTATTAAACTAGCATTGTTTTTTAGTCTTTGTAGACAAACCATTTCTAATGCGAAAGTTAAACAAAATACAGAAAAAACAATTCCTCATTCAAAAATTATAGTTGAAGCATTTGAAGCAAATAAAGGCAGATTTGGCAGAAAAAAGCTAAGTATTTATATATTTAATCAATATAATATACACATAAATGACAGAACTTTAGGTAGATATTTAAATCAATTAAATCTTAAATGCAAGCTAAGACAAAAAAGAAAAAGAAAAGAAATTAAAAACACAAAATGTCAAATCTTAAATACCGTTCAAAGAGATTACAACGATAGCCAAAATAGAAATATTTTCGCTACAGATGTTTCATACATAAATGCTCCAAAAGATGTACGTGAAAATCACGTATATTTATCTGCTATCATCAATCACAAAAGTAAAAAAATTGTAGGTTTTAGATTAAGCAAAAATAATAATCTAGATTTTGTTTTAGATAATATTAACGATATTCAAAACGAAAATTTTGATAAATTTATCGTTCATTCGGATCATGGTTTTCAATATACAAATCAAGAATACATTAATAAAATTATAAAATTCGGCGGGACAGTTTCAATGTCTAGAGTTGGCAATTCTTTAGATAATAGAGAAATTGAATATTGATTTGGTGTGATTAAAACTGAATTATTAAATGATTTAGATTACACAAAAATTACTTTTGATGAATTAAATGATAAAATTAAGGAATATATTTTTTGATATAACAACGAAAGAATACAATCAAATTTAGGATGAAAAACGCCACAACAAATTGCTATGGCGTTCGCTAATTAAAAATGTTAATATTTTTTGTCCATGTTTAGAATCAATTAGTATTTTTTTATCAAATATATCAAATAATTCTTTTTCGTTTTGAGTTCATGTTTTATTAATGATTTCGTTATTTAACAATACAGATAAAAATTTTTGCGAGATATTTTCATCATATATAAATTCAGTTTTTAAATTGTTTATATCAATAGTGTTGAGTATTTTTCCACATAATTTATTAATTTTTAATTCTTTTTCAACATCACTTTCTATTTGTAGATTGATTATTTTTTTTAAAAATTTTAAAGTTTCTTCGTCATTTGTATTAATCTCATTTTGGAACAAATTAAAATTAAATTCTTTATCAACTCAATTAACTTGTTCTATTTGAGGTGGTTGATTTTTTTGTTTTTTGTGAAGTTCATAATCAACAAAAACTTTGTTTTTTAAATTGGTACTATTAAAATAATTTTTTAAAGTTGAATATAAAAGTGTATGATAAGTTGTTTTAAAAAAATTTTTTGTGTCTATATATTCATAATCATCATTCTTGGTATTTTGTTGTAAATCTCTAGGAATATCTTTTATATCTTCAGTTAAATCAAGTAAATTTTTACTAAAAAGATAATTTCGTCTTTCACTTACAGATTCAAGACCAATAAAATTATCCTTATCAAACTCTTTTTCAATTATAGGATTGATTATTTTGTCGTCTTCTCCAAGTTGAGTTAAAAAAAGTTCTCCAATTTCTAAAATGCTTAAGCCTACTAGATTGTTTGATAAAATAATCTTATTGTCTAATAAATACTTAAATTCCTGTAACAAAAAATTAATTAATTTTGTTCTATTAACACCCGTAATTTTGGCCAAAAACTCTTTAACAGTCAATTCGCAATATTTGTCATAATCGTATAATAAAAAAAGAATAATAATGTTTTGAATATCATTAGATTCTTTAATTGACTTAAATTTTGCTTCAAAGGGGATTTGAAGTAATGGAACTAATAATTTTGCCTTAAAATTCTCGGATTTATTCATTATCAACCTTTCTATATACATCGTCGCGTTTAGCTATATCTAAATATTCAGCCAATATTTTTTTTGAATTATTGACTATTTTTTGACTTTTTTGATCTCAAGAAGAAACATTAAACTCTAAATTTTGTAATTCTTCAAAAGCTCCAACTAAAATTAGGTTTTCTTTGGCTCTAGAAACAGCTACATTAATGCGTTCTGCACTTTTATAAAATTCATAATTTCTTGAAGATGGATATAAAAGTTTATTGTTTTCAAATTTTCCTTTGGCTCTAACAAAATCAACTATTATAATTTCTTTTTCTCTACCTTGAAAATTATCTACAGTATCAATTTTGATATGATTAATTGTTTTATCTTTATGTTGTTTTAACTTTTCATCTCAATATTTTCTTATTATTTTATTTTGTGCTCTAGTCATTGAAATAACGCCAATTTTTTTTAAATCAAATTTTTGACCATTATAATTATTCAAAATAATGTTTTCAATGATATCGGCAATTGTTGTCGCGTTATACTCGTTAATAGCGGATTCGGTATTCTTTTTATTGTTTCATAATGTCATAGTCTGATCAAAAGCGTAACGATAATTTCTGTTTATTATTTCAGCTAGTTCTGGATCATTTTCGTTGATCATTTTACAAAAAGAATCATTTAAATAAGTAGTATCATAAACTAGAACCGACTTATTAATTTTTAAATTATTGTTAAGATAATTTACTAGATATGATCCAGATTTCTGGTTTATTGTTTTCAATTTTTCATCACCATCATAATTAACATTTACATATTTTTGGATTCCTTCGTTAAATCTATGTTGTTCATTTAAAAAAGTATAAAAATTTAAATGTTTTTGGTTATTAGAATTTCATTTAAAAGTTATAAAGTTAAAAAATGAATGTTTAGGTTCCTGATTATTTGATTTTAATTTAAGAGCATTAAACTTAAAAAATGGATGTTTAAGTTCGTTAATTAATTCTCTTATATTTTCATCCGAAAAATACCATTTAAATTTATTTTTTTCTTCCAAGTTGTAAACCTTTGGTCTTATTTCTTTAATAAGTGGAAATGAATCTAACAATTTATTTATTTCTATGTTATTAATATTTTCTTGAGTGATAGAACCTTGTTCAAAATCAAGAACTGGTGGAAGTTGGCGATAATCTCCCGCAAGCAATATTTTTTCAGAAAGCATACAAGAATTAATAATTTCTAGTGTACTACTTTTAGATACCTCGTCCACAATTGTCATATAAATTGGGTATTGTAAAAATAATTTTTTTGGTTCTAAATCAGAATTTTTTTTAGGTTTAATTATTTGTTGAGCAGTGGTAGTCAAACCAATTAAATTTATTAAATTATTTTCAAAAACATATTTTGAAAACGATTCTTCTATTTCTTTATTATTGTTATTTGTTTTTGCCTTAATTTTGGTTTGAATTATTTTTAATTTATGAATAATTTTTGCTGATATTTCTTCGATATTTTCTTTATTTTTAAATACACCAACTACATTTATATCATTTTGCTGAATAAACTCATATGTTTGTTTTAATCTAAAATTTTTCAGTATTAAATTTGATAATTCAGAAATATATTTTTCTTCTTTACCTCTTCTACGATTAATTTCCTCAAATAAGTCCTCAAAACAATACTTAATGTCGCTAATATCTTCATAACTATATTCAATCTCCAAGTTTTTAAATAAAGAATTAAAATCATATTTGTATTGACTTAAATTACTGATTTTTTCACTTAAATCATCATTACTGTTTAAAATATTTAAAAAATTTATTATTCTTTTGTTGCTTTCAATATTTTCGTTTAAGCTAACGCCATTTATAATTTTTAATTGACCAAGAATAATATTTAAATTATCTTTTTCATTTCTTTTTAAATTGTAATTTATTGCAGATAACGAAAAATTATAAAATGCATAATCTAAATCAAAAGTATTTGTTGCAACATTATTTTTTTTATCTAGATTTTCTAGTTTGTCATTTTTTTCTCTAATTGTTTTATAAAAAATAAAATTTGGATTATCTTGAGTTATTTCAGCCACTCGGTCAAAAGCATTTAAAATAGCTTCGTGTGTTGAGGACATTAACAAAACATTTTTTCTTTTGTTATTGATAATATGATAAATCAATGCACTTGCAGTTTGTGTTTTTCCTGTTCCAGGTGGGCCTTGTAAATACGAAAGACAAGGGGATAAAATAGCTTTTTTAACTGCTTCTTTTTGTTTAAGATTTAACTTAATTGATGGCGGCATATTTAGCTTGTAATCAGTAAGTGTTTGCTCATCTATTTTAAAAAATTCTGGGTCTTCTATAGATTTTGCCAATAACGGGTTTTTGTATTGTCCAGATCTAAAATTACATAAAGAATTATAAAATCTTTTATGTTTTGCGTATGTTCCATAATCTTCATCCGAAATAATAAAATTATTATTATCTTTAAATATTTTTATTAAATAATTTTCACTGTGTTCAATTTCATCTAAATTAATGGTTGTTATTTGATTTATATTTAACTTTCCTAATTCATTATCCCTTAAGTTAAATTTATAATATTTGTACTTGTTTTGTTGTTTTTCAATAGTATTCTGATATTTGTCAATAATTTTAAGATTTTGCACGTTTTTATTTTTTAAATTATCGTTTTTAGATTTCCAAAATTTGTAGCCTTGGTTTTTAGCATCGTGCTGTGCAACGCAATCATCAAGCTCACTTTTTATTTCTCTTTTCTTATTTTTTAAATCTGAAATTTCATTTTTTAATGATTCTATATCATACTCATTGTTTTCTTTGTTATTTATATTTTTCTTATCTTGATGTTGTTTTAATAGTTGTTCATTTTTTTCAATTTCTTGACTTAAGTTACTATATTTTGTTTGATAATTTTTTACTTTGTTTTCTAAGTTTTTAATTAATACTTGTTCATTTTGATTCAAATATGAAACTTCATTCTCCTTTATTTGAATTTCGTTTAATTTAATTTGTGAAGAAATTAATTCGATTCTATGTTTTAGTTCTCCTACCAAATTGAATTCTTCAAATTTAGCAATGTTACGTTTTAGAACAATTTTTTCGTCACTATCTTCAATATTATAAAAAAACAATTCGTTTTTCATATTATTAACAACATCTACAAATTCAGGATTATTTTCTTCTATTCTAGCTAAAAAATTTAGTTTAGAGGTAGCGTTTTCTTCTATTTTTAAAACAATCGGAAAAATGCTGTTTAAATTGGATTTATCATATTTTTTGCGTTGGGTAACAATATAATCTTTGTAAAAACTTCACGATTTATCTAATTTAATTTTGCCGTTTTGACTTGAAAGATTAGATTTAAAAATGTTTGAATCTTTATGAGAGTCAAATAATATAGTATTTATTAAACTGGAATTTAAATTTGTGTTTAAATTATTTTTTCCAGTTGTTAAAAATAATTTATATGCTGAACTATAATTTTTGTAACCATTTTGACTTAAATATGTTTCACTAAAATCGTTTAATATACCAATTCGAATAAATTCAAATTTTGAGTTTTTGTAATCAGTTTTAATATAAACACAACTATTTTTTTCAATTCACTTGTAATTATCTTTTAAAAAGATCATAAAAAAAATTGAATCAGAACTGGTTTCAGTTTTGTGTTGATTAAAAAATAAATCATTATTAATGATGTAAAATGAATTTATTAAAGGTTCTAATTCTTTGAAAAAATCTTCTATATTAGAAAAAGATTCATCGTTCAAATCGTGCTTAAAAAATGTATCTAAATAATCTTTAACAATATATTTGTTTTTTTTATCTTCTAAAGTGTTTATTTGTTTTAAATCACCAATTTCAATTTTCTTGTTTAGGTTAATATATATATATATATATATATATATAAGTATATTTATTTCTGTTAAAAATCATATTTTTCCTTTGATATTAAAAGTCTATCAAAAAAAATGAATAAACACGCTTAAATATTTTGTTTATTGAATCTAAACCATAAAAAAATTGACTTGTTAAGTCAATTTCTTTGTATTTTTATTCCTTAACTGAATTGCTTGCATCATTTAAAACATCATCTATAGAAAGATTTTGGATACTTACATCATCTTTTTGTGAAGCAGGAGGAAGAGTCATATTTTTAGCTATATATTCTATTTCTTCAGAAACAATAGTTTCTTTTTCTAATAAAGCAGTTTTAATCAGTTCAAGTAATTCTTTATTTTTGTTAATAACTTTAACAGCTTTGTTTTTGGCTTCAAGAACAATTTTTCTCACTTCTAAATCAATTTCTTTAGCAATTTCCGGTGAAAATGTTGATGATTTTAAATAATCTCTACCTAAAAACGGTGAACCTTCATCTGCTTCATATTGAATAGGACCTAAATCCGACATTCCTCACTCTGTAACCATTTTACGGGCAATTTTTGTTGCTTTTTGAATATCATCGCTAGCTCCGGTTGAAATATTATCAGCTCCATAAATAATCTCTTCGGCAGCGCGACCACCCATAAATGAAGTTATCATAGAAATTAATTCGTTGCGAGACATATTATATTTTTCATCTTCAGGTGTCATTAGGTTATAACCACCGGCTTGACCACGAGGAATTATAGTAATTTTTTGTACTTTATTACCCCCTGGAACTTTAATACCTACAACCGCGTGACCGGCTTCGTGGTAAGCAATCATTGTTAATTCATTTTTTGAAATAACTCTATTTTTCTTAGCCGGTCCCGCCATTACTCTATCTATTGCCTCATCAATATCTTCTAAAGTAATAACTTGATGATTTAATCTAACCGCTAATAAACTGGCTTCATTAATTACATTCTCAAGTTGCGCTCCTGAATAACCTGGTGTTCTTTTGGCAACATTAGACATTTTAACATTTGGCGAAATTCTTTTACCTTTTGCGTGTAGATTTAAAATTTCTTCACGTTCTTTAACATCTGGTAATCCCACAGTAATTTGACGATCAAAACGTCCCGGTCTAATTAAAGCTGGATCTAAAACATCAGTACGGTTTGTGGCTGCAAAAAACAATAAACCTGTGTTTTCTTTAATACCATCCATTTCAACTAGTAATTGATTTAAGGTTTGTTCTCGTTCGTCATGTCCGCCACCTAAACCTGCACCTCTGGTTCTACCTATAGCATCAAGTTCATCGATAAATATAATCGCTGGTGAATTACGACGTGCTTCAGCAACTACACTTCTTACACGTTTTGCTCCTAAACCAACATACATTTCAACAAAATTAGATGCAGAAATAAAGTAAAACGGCACATTAGCTTCACCAGCGGTTGCTTTTGCTAGTAATGTTTTACCGGTTCCTGGAGGGCCTCCTAATAAAATCCCGCGAGGCATTCTAGCTCCAGCTGTAGCGTATTTTTTAGGGTTTTTTAAATAATCAACTATTTCAGAAATCTCTTCGATAGCTTCTTTATTACCTGCTATATCGCTAAATTTTTTATCACTTTTAATTTTTGTTGCAGGATTTTTTTCCTCGCCGATAACACCCATCATGCCACCAGCACCTCTAAATAATGGTCTCATCAAAAATCAACCTATTAACAAGAATATTACTAGTGGTAATATTGACTGAATTATAATAAACAATAATGGAGTTTGAGTTGATCTTCTTGTAGAAGTAATAATTGGATCAACAAAATTAGTTCCTGCTAAATGATTTCCCGCTCTATTTAAAGCTTCAAATAAAGTAAAATTTTGATTAATCGACAATCCCGCTGCTTCTTTAAACGAAACAGGTGTATCTTTAGTTAAATCTACTAAATCGCGACCAACATTAACACTGTATTTAAATTCTTTACCTGCACGAATTAAAGAATAAATAACTTTACCTTCATAAGTTTGAACATCAATATTATTTATGTATTGATTAGGATCTTTAATTGACTGAGCTAATTGAGCATATCATTCATTAATTCCAATATTGCTAGGTGTAGGTCTGAATTTTTGAAATAACATATACCCAATTAAACCAATTGCTAAAGCAACAACAATACTAATAATAACTATTGAAGTTATACTTTTTTTAGGTTTATTTTTATTATTATTCATATGTCTCCTTTCTATCTATGTATATATTTATATATTATATATGATAATATAATTAACATCATATTCAATTAGACAAAGAAAAAACAAAAATATGCAAACAAAATTTGTAATAACTTCTCAATAATCGTATTTATTTTAAATTAAAAAATTTATTTAGCAATTTACCCGATTTCTTACGTATTTTAATGTCTTTTTTTAATAGATATGTTGAAGTTCTATTATTTGATAAATATCATTGCAAAATAGAAACAATTTTTTTTGACGATAGTTTTATATTTTCAAAAAAATTATGAATATATTTATACATTAAGCGATCTTGATGTACGGTTTTAGCAAAAAAGTCTTGGCTAAAATCAGTATTTGTTCAATTTATATATTCAATGTCAATTTTTTTGTTTTGTAAATTTAAATCGTCGTTTATTTTAATTATTTTTAAATAAAAATCTTGTTTTTGTTCTTTAGTCCAAAAAGAATTATTTTTTCGGAATTGGTTTCGCTTAAATTTAATGTCAAAATTCGACTGGTCAACACAAAACGGTATATTTTGTTCTCTAACTTTAGATAATATTTCATCTTTGAAATACTTATTAACAAAAGGACGGTAAATATTCATATTTTTCAATAAATTTGTTGATTTAATACCAAAAAAAACAGGAAACCTTTTGCTTTCTAATTGCATTTGAGCTGTTTCGATAAAATCATCTTTATGGTGTCCTAAAATCAATAAATCACAATTATATTTAAAATAAATTTGTTTAAAAAATTCATATCTTTGTTCACGAGCTCAATTTTCAAAATTACCTTTGTTTAAAGCAAAAAAACACTCAAAAACTTCTAAAATAACATTATTTTCACTACAGTATTTTTTTACGAGTTCAATTTCGGAATCGCTTTCTGTTCTTGTCTTGTAATTTACGCTCGCTACAATCAAATTTTGAGAACCGTATGTATTAATACATCAATTTAATAAAAACATCGAATCAGGTCCGCCACTAACTGCTATTAATTTCTTATTTATTTTCACTATTAAATTTTTCAATAACTGTTTTTATATCGTTAAATACAAAAGACAAAGCAGCATCGGCAGCAACAGAGCAAACTTTTTCAATGATATTCATTTCTAAAGCTGAAAAATTACTTAAAACTCAATTTTTTAACTCTATATTCATGTCTCTGCCTATTCCTATTCTTAAGCGTTTAAAATCATTGCAAGGAAAAAAATGTAAAACATTTTTAACGCCATTATGTCCGGCACTAGAACCACCAATTTTAATTGCTGCTTGACCTAATTTAAAATCTTTTTCGTCATAAATAATCATCACGTCTGAACTATCAATTTTATAAAAATTACATAAAGCGTGTATAAATTCACCTGATTTATTCATGTAGGTTGATGGTTTAGCAACTATAAAACCATCGCCAATCCCAAATTTACCATTAAATTTATCTTTATTTAATTTAATGCCTGTTTTTTCAATTAATTTATCTATAACTAAAAAGCCAGCGTTATGGCGGGTAAATTTATATTCATTTCCTATATTTCCTAGCCCTACAATAAGTTTCATTAAACACCTTCTTTCTTTAAAAATTCCTGTAACGAAGTCCGTAACTTAACGTTTTTTTGCTGTTGAATATAATAATTATATTTTTGCATGTCACCTAATAAAACTAAATTATTTTGAGCTCGTGAAACTGCAGTATATATAAGTTTTGTTTCCATCATTCGTTCAAATTCTTCTAAAACACCAAAAATAACAGACTTTGATTCAGAACCTTGGAATTTATGAACAGTAACAGCATATCCCAAAGAAATGTATTTATTAAATTGTTCTTTTTGATAAACAACTTCTTTGTAAATAAAATCAATGACAACTTTTTTGCCTTCAAACGCTTTAATATAGCCAATTTCACCATTATATACATCTAATTCATAATCATTTTCACCTTGAATCACTTTATCATTCAGATAAAAAATTTTTGGATTCTCAGCACTACCAAAATTAAAATTTTCAATCTTTTTATCAATGGAATTATTCAATTTATTTCATTTTTGTAATAATTTATTTATTTTTAAAATGCCATTGGGACTATGGTTCATTGGCAATAATACTGCAACATTATCAATTCCAAATTCTTTAACTTTTTGCTGATAAATTTCAATTAAGGATTTTTGAAAATCGTGTTTGTTAGCCTCTAAAATTTCAATTGGTTTTGATTTTTGCTCATTTTTAAATTGATTTAAATTTGTTAATTTAATACCTTCGTTGTTTTTAATACCTAAAAAATGATTTGGAATTTCTTTATTTTCAGTTCTAAAAATTTCAATTAATTTTGTCGTAGCAAAGATTTTTGAATTAACCAAATCATCTAAAATATTTCCAGGACCTATGCAAGGTAATTGATCGGCATCACCAACTAATATTAGCTTTTCAAGATTAGGTGAATTTTTAAAAATAAGGTATAAAATATCTGTATTTACCATTGAAAATTCATCAATTATCAATAATTTGTGATCTGTATTATTAGCAAGTGAACTATAAGTAGTTTTAAAAGAGTTTTCACTTATTTTAAAAAAACTATGAATAGTTTTAGCCTCAATATTCAATTTATTTTTTATATTTATCGCAGCTCTTCCAGTCGGTGTAATAACCGCCATTTCTGAGTTGCTATAAATTTTATTTTGTTTAAAATGATCAACAATCGCTTTAATAACATAAGATTTACCGGTTCCTGGAAAACCCGAAATAATAGAAATATCATTACTTATTGCTTTATCAAATGCATCTTGTTGCAGTGGTGATAATGAATTTAAAATTAAATTATTTTTGAAATTATTAGATTGATTTTTCAACGCTAATAAATTTGCGGCAATTTCTTTTTCTTTTTGACGCATTTTATAAGTTGTTAAAAGCTTAAATTTTTCATCAAAAATAATAATATTATCATTTATTAATTGTTGAATCGATTCATAAAAATCAAGTTCATTAATAGTTTCTGTTTTCAAAATAAATTTGTACAACTCGTTAATTCCAACTAGCGTACTTCCGTTATACATTAATTTTTCAATTGAAGAAAAAATTAATGCTTTTAGCCTTTCGGGCGAGTGGTGTTTTTGTAACAAAAAACCTAATTTATCTATTTCTTCAAAAACATAATCATTATGCAAAACTAGAGAATAAGGATTTTGATTTTCAAAATAATCAAGCAAATTTAAATTAGGAAAATCACTTTTTAAAACATCGTGAAGTTTTTGCAAACCATTTTTAACAAAAAAAGCATAACTTTTGTCTTTTAATTCGTCAAAATATTTTAATAATGATTCGTAAGTTGTAGTTGTTATTTTATTACGAAAAAATTCAGAATCATTTTGAAATTTTTCTGGTCAATCTTCGCCAAATTTTTCATCTAGTTTTAATATAGTTCTAGGACCAACACCTGACACAGTACGTGAAATTGATTTTTTAATTTCAAAAGATGTTTTGGGTTTACTTAATTCTAAAGAAACCAAAACTTTATTATTCCTGTAAGTAGGACTTGAATTATTAGTTAATGTCACTTTATATAAAGTCATCAATTTAATTTTTTCTTTTTTAATGTAAATTGTTATGTGCTTTCCCTCTTCGGTTTGAAAGGATGCTAACGTGTAAACTCAATCAACTTTATCACCACCAGCTAAAATTTTTTTAAATAAGCCGGTCATTTCTAAAATTTCATTATTTTTATTAAATTTATTTTGATAATACATATTTAACATTATATTAATTTTGTTTATATAAAAACTCTAATTTTTTGTTAGTTTAAAAATAACATAATTATCAACATTTTATAAACAAATTATTTTACAAGTTTTCCACAATAGTATAATTGTTAATAAAAATTGTTTGCTTTTTATTAAAATAACTTAAATTCACGTATTTTCGTTGTGGAAA